>JAGVDZ010000026.1 GCA_020058465.1 Parachlamydiales bacterium
AAAGCACTTAAAATACACCCTCGTGCCAAGAGAGATAAGGGGCACATGGCCTGAATTAAAGGGTGGAGGAGAAGTAAGTTGATGGAGACAGCCGCAGAGGCAGCTGCCGTAATCGGAAGGCCTGTGAACGTCGCCTTGTTCAATGTCTGAGTAGCTAAAGTACTCACTTGAGCCGCTTTGATACTAAAACGGACTAAACGAAGAACAGCACACAGCGAATAAAGAAGCGCCGAGCCAATGGCGACAAGAGACAAAGAGCCGATATCTTCAATCGATAACGCTTTTAACATCAACACAGAAGGGGCCACCCCAAACGAAATGGCATCCGCCAAAGAATCGAAGATAAACCCAAACTCACTCTCCCCCCCAATCGCTCTAGCAAGGGCCCCATCCATGAAGTCAGCCACAGCCACAAACAACAAAATCAACGCAGAAACAAACACAACCTCATAATCGCCCTCGCCTGGCTCCACCATGTTGATCTTAAAGATCACAAAGAGGCCACCGATCAGGCCAAAAGCGGTCACCAAGTTCGGGAGGAAAGAAGCATGTCGTCTCATTCCCAACATGGTATCAAAATCACGAAGTTTTCCCCTATCCAAATGAAAATAAAGAGCCTCTTTTTCTTGTAGACTAGAAACAGGGAGTACAATATATAGTGGTCTAGGATCACTTTTCGATACAACATGTGGTAGATAACGAAAGAATAAGGACAAGTCTTATGCACCGTAAAAAAGAGCTCACTTTACTCGATCAAGCTGTCGAAGAAGCTAAGGATAAGACAGCCACGACGACAACGCTTGTCAAGCGAGACGGTTCCATTGCCCTATTCCGCAAAGAACGGATTCAAGAAGCTTTGAAAGCCGCTTTTCGGGATACGAAAAGAGTGCCTGAAGGTGTCCCTTTGGATCGGGAGATTCAAGAGACAGTGGAAGAGATCACCTCTTTGATCGTCGATCAGGTGTTGATGATGGCCTCCAAGGGGACTTTGCTGACTGTCGAAGGGGTCCAAGATGTAGTCGAGGTGACCTTGATGAAACACGGCTATCACGACGTGGCTCGAGACTACATCCTCTATCGCAACTTGCGCAAAGAAGCGAGGGAACATTCCACTTCCTCCTGGAAAGTGCTTCGCAAAGAGCGCTCGACGCCGATCCGATTCAACCCCATCCGCATCGCCGCATCCATCGAAGCTGTCTTAAGAAAAGTGGAGCCAACTGAGGGACCTACCTCTCAGACAATGGCAGAACAAGTGGGCCTCTTGACTCACAAGGCGATCGAAAGACTAAAGAACCTTCTCGACCCCAAAAAAACCTTGCATGTCACAACCATCGAAGATGTCATTGAAGAAGAGCTCATGGGAGCCAGACACTTCAAAGCGGCCAAAGAGTGGATCTTAGAGAGATCTAGCAAAGAAACGGCTCATAAGGCCTTCTTGTCGTCGCACAATGTAGCTCCTTCTGATCAACTCTTTTCTGTCTTGACAGCTGAAGGAGAAACGATCGAGATTGAAGGGTCCTTCATCAGCTTGAAGCTTGCCTATGCCTGTCGTCACTTGACACAAGTCTCCCAAGAAGAGCTCTATCAACTCACCACGGCCCAATTTTACATTGGAATGAAAGAAAAGGAAATCGATTTAGCCCTTCTCCTCGCTGCCCGCTCCATGATCGAAAAAGAGCCGAACTATGCCCGAGTCGCATCCCGTCTTTTACTCGACACGCTCTACCGAGAAACGGTGCAAATTTCGACCACTGACCCTTCTTTAACCACAAAGCACCGCCGCTACTTTGCCCAATACATCAAAAAAGGGGTCTCGCTCAAACGCCTTGCTCCCGATCTGCTCCACTTCGACCTTGACTTTCTAGCCAAAAATATGGTCCTCGAGCGCGACGACCTATTCCAATATCTAGGTCTACAGACGCTGTACGACCGTTATTTTATCCATCATGAACAACAAAGGCTTGAAACACCCCAGATCTTCTGGATGCGAGTGGCCATGGGCCTTGCCATCCAAGAGGTGGACAAGAATAAGAAGGCGATCGAATTTTACCACATCTTATCCCAGTTTTTATTCATCTCGAGCACCCCCACGTTATTCAACGCAGGGACCCTTCATCCACAATTAAGCTCCTGTTATCTCTCTACAATCCAAGATGATTTGCACCACATCTTCAAAGTCATCGCCGATGACGCTCAACTCTCCAAATGGGCAGGAGGCATTGGCAACGACTGGACTTCAGTTCGAGCCACAGGATCGAAAATCCGAGGGACCAATGGCATCTCACAAGGAGTCATCCCCTTCTTAAAGGTGGCCAACGACACAGCCGTGGCTGTGAACCAAGGGGGTAAACGTAAAGGGGCCATGTGTGCCTACCTCGAAACTTGGCATCTTGACATTGAAGATTTCCTGGAGCTCCGAAAAAATACGGGTGACGAAAGGCGCCGCACGCACGACATGAATACAGCCAACTGGATCCCTGACCTGTTTATGAAAAGGGTCGAGGCCAATGCAACATGGACTCTTTTCAGCCCCAGTG
>JAGVDZ010000057.1 GCA_020058465.1 Parachlamydiales bacterium
AAGGAAGATAGAGATTCTTTTATGATTTGTTGCCCCAAGGGTTCTTTCGATGGCTTTCAAAAAGTCTTCGTAATTGAGGGCCTCAATGGTGTCGAGAAGGTTATCTGAGAGGGCAAAGTTGCCGTTGAGATCAAAAGCTAGTTGAGCAAGACGGCGGCTTCGGTTGCGTAAGTTCTTTCGGTTCGACAGGATAGAGGCGTGCACAGTTTCTTTGAGGGTTTGAAAACGATCCTGGGGTAGGTGCATCTGGATGTTGGCTAAATATTGATCCAAGAATTGTTCGAACCGACAGAGGAGCTCTTGTGGATCATATAGACTCGATTGTGCGAGCCATAGTTGGTACAATTGTAGGCCATGCTCCCAAAGGGTGGTAAAGACAATATATCCTGCTTTTTGTTCGGAGCGAAGTTCGTGAGAGAATGCCTCCTGGAGAGCTCTTTGACAGACCAACAGTGCGCTTTGCGAAATCAAAGAGTTGTCCACCTGGATGGCTAAGAGGGTAGCGCTCTGTGCAGAAGTGGTCACATAGGTGATCGCAAGAGGAGCTTGATCTGGATTCTCTAAGGGAGAAGAAGGGGTGGCTTGGAGAGAGGGGGGGGGATTAGGACCTAGATGGTAGAGAAGATCGATCCACATGGCCTGCGCCTTTTCTGGGGTAATATTACCGGTAAAGAGCGCTTCTACAGACATCTGAGAGCTAAGCTTTTGATGGAAGGCGAGATACTCTTCGTAGGAGAGGTTTTGCAAAAACAAATGGGCTTTGTCAAATGAAAAGGGATCTTGATTGAGAACTTGTTCTAGATAGAGGAAGCCGAGTCGATGAGGTGCTATTTTTTCTTGTTGTTGCAAACGATGGATGTGGGCTTGGATCAGTTCTTGGAACCGATCAAAGGAAGGGGGTGGGGGAGGAAAGTGTTGGGAACAGTATTTAAGTACTGAGGACAGTTGATCAGACATTCCGAGTAGAGTTATCTCTAAGTAATGATTTCGAACCCGAAGATCCAGGGAGTATCCAGCATTCTTGGCCCACTGCAAATTCTGTTTGTTGTGGTAAGAACAAAGATCCAGATACAGCTGGCTGAGGATAGAGCAAGCTGGCGTTGTTTCTAAGACGGCAGATCGAATCCTGCATTGCAACATAGCTTCGCTACTTTTGACACTCTGGCAGCGTGCATAGAAAGCCTTGCCGACAGGACTCTCTGCCAGCAGGATGGGTTCTTCCGGGATAGACGGACCCTCGACGAGGGTAAAGTCGTGAGGGATAAAGGGGTTGGTCTCAGGTAATGAAAAATAGGCTGGAGGAGGAGAGCTGAGGGCTTGGTTCCAAGAACTGACCCACTCTTGGGGTAGGACTTCAAATGTATAAGGCGTCTTAGTCCAAGGTTCTTCTTCCTTCGGTTCCATATTGATCTTGGATAAAGGGGCCACCAGCATGAAAAAACTATGCTCAGGAGTGAGGTGTTCGAGTAGAGTTTTGATGGGGCCGACTGTGTAGTTCGAAGCCAAGACCAAGGGCTCTGGATAGGTTTCCAGAGGGGTAATGGGTAGGGTTGTTGCAAGAGATCGGAGGGTATCGAATGGGTGAGATCTTTCTTGATACTCATAACGGATCTTGGAGAGGGTGTTTTTTTCTTCGAACAAAGATCCAGACGGAGGGGTAGATTTTAAGAGGGCGAAACTACGAAACAAAGCGTTGCCAACTTGTTGGATATTGTGAAGGCCTTTGTCTGTCAGCTCGATCTCAATAAGTAGGCAAGGGTAAAGATGGCCGGCTGGATAACTTGTGTAGATGCCAACGTGCTGTGCGAGGTTTTCGGACTGAACATAATTTTGGAGGCTTAAGGGATGCTTTTGATTGAGAGTATAAGAGATGAGTTCGGCTGTCAAAGAAGGATCTTGGGCAAAGGATTTGGGCAGCTCCCAATAGACGAGAAGAGTTTGGCTTGGTTGGAAGGGTTCTATGTAGGCAATATGACCTAGCTGTTCGCAAGACAAAAGAGAGTCGGGGTAACGTAGCTGCGAGAGAGTCTCTCGATTAGGGATTTGGTTCAGAAGGGGGATCAGCTTTTGTTCCATCACGTCCAATGGTTCGGGTGACAAAATGACTGTGGTCATATCACGAGCTTGGTAATGGGTATGGAACCAGTCTTGCAGAGAAGATGGAGGAATTTGATGGAGGGTCTTGTGGTTGCCACAAGAAAAAAAATGGTGGGGGTGATCTACCCTTGATGTCGCTCTCATCACCATGATGCTCCGCCAAGGGTTATCTTCTTTGATCTTGGCAAATTCTTGATCGACAGCATACAGCTCCTTATCCAACCACGTTGTATCGAAAAGAGGATCGATGAAGAAATGGACAAAATGGTTGAAAAGAAGATCGAACCCCTTTGGGTGACAGGTAAATGTGTAGTTGGTCCGATTCGAATATGTAGAAGCGTTCGATTGACCTTGATAGTTTGCCAAGATCTCTCGAAACCCCTGAGGGTGGGGAAATGTTTTAGTCCCCATGAAGAGCATATGTTCGCAAAAGTGAGCCATGCCTGGATATTGTGGAGGATCCTGCCAAGAGCCTATTTCGACGGAGAGAGAAGCGCCTGCTTCTTGGACTTCAGGATCTGAAATTAGAAGGCATTTCAACCCATTATCTAATAAATACTTAGACCTTTTTTGAAGCTGGAATGTAGAGCTTTTGAGAGAAAGAGATGAACGATCTTCAATCGCCAGGTAGCCCTGTCCAACGGAAAGGGGGTCCAAACTACATTGCTCACACGTCCGAATATCTTGTCTTTCGTGTGTGTGAGAAATGTGGGCTAAAGCTCCGATTGGTATTAGATACAACGGAATAAGGGAGGCAAGGATTGCCCACTTTCGCATACCACACCTTGAGCAAAGGGCCGTCATTATACCAGCCCCAACCAATAAACTTTCAACACCGCTACTATAGGAGCTTTAACAATTCTTCATGGGCCTTGGATACGATGTTCCAAAGGCGGGTGGCCCTTTCTTGTCTCTTTAACTTTTTGTCCCCCTCTTTGGCAAGCTCCATTGGATACTCAGGGAGAAAATGGGCAAATACGGGGGTCCGCTTAGCCTTTCTTATCTCTCCCAATTCTGTTTGGATGAAGGCAGGTGGTGGTAGTAGGGGATAAGTTAAAAGAGCTAGGGGAAAAAAATGGGTGGTTCTTTTGCTTTTCTTAGCCATAAGGCAAAACATCTCTAGGCTGTCGGGATCAAAGGGGGCCACTTCAATGCGGCCGTGTTGGTTTTTACGGTCTCGACCACCACTTGGGGCTACATAAATGGTCTGGCTTCCTTGAGCTAGAAGCTCACTCATTCTCGCCATGGTTTTTTGATTGTGAAGTTGCTTATCTTCTTTCAATTCAGGTGGGTTATCGATGTAGCGCTTGGAATAGATGCAGAGTAGATTACAGCCGAGACTGAAGGGAACGGCTAGAGGGTCAGTGATCACTCTTTCGCCTGCAACATAGATGATTGAAGAGGCAAGGGAGCCATACAAAGGCTCCAAAAGGATCGATAAGATTTGAGGATCTGGCTCTGTCTGATGATTGGCTAACAAAATGATGTTGTCCCCTTGTGTGAGAAGCTCGAGAATGATGTCGAGCTGTTCAATGCCTAAGAGGCAAGATCGGTCTATGTCGATCAAAGGGCGGATAAAGTCGAGACCAAACTTGTAGTAATTGAAAGGGGCCTTGATCTTGATATGATAAGGTTCGAATGAGGAGGGGTGGCGACATTCTTGGAGAAGTAGTTGTAGAAACGTGTAAAATACATGGCAAGAAGCTTTGGTTTCTTGAAGAGCTATGCAGTACCCTTCGTAAAAGTCCCGAATCATCTGGCACCGTTGAGGCGGCATCAGAGTCTGGAGGTTGGCAAATGCCTTTTGAATTTGTAGGTCAAGATCGTGGGGATCAGACGTCGAGTTGTTGTCCATTGAGGGTCGAAAAAAAGAGGTAATCATTTAAATGGAGATTGTCGTTGGCGCCAAACTCAAGACAAGCATTGGACTTTTCTGCCATGTCACCCAAGAAGGAAGCCTCTGATTGCACGAGGTAAGTATGGAGCTCTGGGTGGACAATGAGTCTCAAGGCATATTGGTCTTGCGTATGGATCAACTTTTTCAAGTCACGCTCGATTTCCAATAGAGTACTTTCATGGGTCTTCACAAGACCCGACCCGTTGCAGTAGGGGCAGTGGGTGTGAATTGTTTGGGATAAGGACTCTCGATTTCTTTGTCTTGTCATCTCAATGAGGCCAAACTCACTCATCCCGAGAATTGTGCACCTTGCTGGATCTTCTTTCATACATTCTTTCAGCTTATCAAGAACACGGCGCTGGTTCTTTCTTATTCTCATATCAATGAAGTCGCAGATGATCAGGCCCCCGATATTACGCAGACGTAGCTGGCGGGCAATTTCTTCAGCGGCTTCCAAGTTGATCTGTACAAGGGCTTCTTCTACATCACCACCACTTGTCGGATTGGTGGAGCTACGTCCCGAGTTGACGTCAATGGTGTGCATGGCCTCTGTTCGATCGAAGAATAGATAGCCTCCAGAACCGAGCCAAATTTTCCTTTTTAAGGCCCGATCGATTTCCCGTTCGACGTTGAACCTTTCGAACATAGGATGCTTGTCGCGATACAACTCGACTTTGAGGGCATGTTCTTGAGCGTAGCGTTGGTGCAATTTTTTGCACCTTTGGTAGGTGGCGTAGTCATCAATCAAAAGGCGATCGAACTTCTTGTCGACGCACTGCAGAAGAGCTCTTTTTACGAGGTCGGTTTCTTCAAAAAGGAGAGCGGAACCCGTCTGTGTCGAATGGAACTTTTCAACAATGTTCTTCCATGTGTCTAAAAGTTCTTCTGCTTCAGCGATGAGATGTTCTGCTGAGGCCTCTGTGCTGGCTGTACGACAGATAAGACCCAAATCCTGGGGCATCTCAAAAGAGCGGATGAGTTTTTTCAGTCGCTCCCTTGCCGCTCGATCCTCGATTTTACGAGAGACACCTCGATGAGAGCTGTTGGGGAGAAGGACGAGATACCTGCCGGCTAGCGAAATGTTTGAAGTGAGACGGGCTCCTTTCGTGCCGATGGGTTCTTTGACGACCTGTACCAAGACAGGCTGTTCAGGACGAAGGAGCTTGGAGATGTCTTCTTCCACAGCGACTTCAGAAGTAGGGCGGAGGGGAGAGTCTGCATCAAAATCCATTTCAAACATTTCTTCAAACTTCTTTGTGTTCTCAAGAATGTCTCCGATATGGATAAAGCCGTTTTCCCCTTCTCCGATATTGATAAAAGCTGACTTGATGTTTTGTAGGATATTTTTGACACGTCCTTTATAAATATTTCCCGTTAATGGCTTAGCCCGAAGTCTTTCGATGATCAAGTCGTGAAGCTGGCCATGTTTGAGATAGGCGTAGCGAATTTCTTTAGATTCAACATTGAGTAAGATTTCATGCATGGTGGTCGGACTCGAGTAAAAAATCAGTGTGAGGACGATTTCTAACCTGAGGATTTTACGACAAAGCTCTTTCTTTTACCACTCAGAAATCGACAGATCCAGGGAAGTTAGCCAGATTCGCAGGCTGTAAAAAGACGCTCAATTTCTAGAAATAGCTTATATTTAAAGTGATTTCGAAGCCTGTCAATTGTTTCTTCCACAGTTTTAGCAAACACCAGAGCAGGTGCGTAACTATGACATTTGACAACGAGTTCTTTGGCCCCAATTAAGATAGCTCCCCCTTGACTGTGGGAGCCTTTCATGTCTTGTTGGAAAGCATCTAGCCAAGGCCGAAAATGGTGAGAAGAGGGGGTGGGGTGTCTAGCAAGACGATCTAAGATCATATGGGATAGGCCTTCTGCTGTTTTTAAAAAGATATTTCCTGTAAAGCCATCTGTAACAAGAACATCAACGTGACCTTCAAAGGCATCACATCCTTCGAGATTGCCTTCAAACGAATAGAAGGGGGAAGAATTTTGGCTCAGCAGCTGGTAGGCTTTTTGGTGGGTGATCGTCCCTTTATAAGGTTCTTTCCCAATATTTAACAAAGCTACCTTAGGGTGGGACACCCCCAGAGTTCGTTGGAAGGCTGCACCTAGCTTGGCAAATTGGACAAGATGTTCTGGCTTAGCAGTTAGGTTAGCACCGAGATCGAGTAAACAGAGGGGATGGTGACGTGTTGGAATCAGTGCTGAAAGTGCGGGTCTTAGGGAGGGGAGAAAAGTCTTCACAATGGTTTTGGCTCCGCTTAAAAGAGCTCCGGTGTTGCCCGCAGAGACCAAGACATCGATTGTTTGGTTGTGGAGTTCGTGTAGTGCTAGGACTAAAGAGGCGTTCTTTTTACGGCGAAGGGCCTGTAATGGGGGGTCAAGTTGGGAAATCACGGCCTCCGTTGTGACCCATCGGGCTGATGCGAATCTTTCCGAATAGAGGGAAGGGTGAGCAAAAAAGACGAGTGTTACGTTGGGAAGGTCAGCCAGAGGCTCTAAGGCGAAGAGAAGCTCTTGAGAAGGTACATCGCTCCCCATCAGGTCGATACCGACACGAAGCTGAGTTGCCAGTGAGCTCATGTCTTTGTACGACTGGGGTTGCGGAGCGATCATAGGTAATTCAACAATATTTGTTCTTTTACCCAAGCTCTTTCTCACTACACAGCAAAAGAGCGGCCTTTATATTGATTACAAGAAGAACAGATGCGATGAGGCATCTTTTCCTTGCCGCAATTGGAGCAGAGAGAGAGATTCTTTGGTTTTTTAGCATGGTGAGATCTTCGGGAATTTTTTTTCGCATTCGAAGTGCGATTACGTGGGACGGCCATGGTGGGTGTTCTCCTGATAGTGATGTTCGAGGTGAGCAAAGGGCAAGTAAGTTTCTTGCTTTGTTTGTTGAGATATTAAAAAAGATTCAATCGTAGTCCTTTTAGGACATAGTCCCCCTTGGCATTCTGCATAGGAAGGGACCTCGAGGAGGATGGCTTCTCTAAGAAGTGGGGAAAAATCAAATGTGCCGTGGGCGACTTTATGCAGAGGTTCGGCATGGGCAAACTGCTCGACTTGGATGAAGATGGAGGAAGAAGCATTACAGATGGAGCAGGGTAATAGGGCTTTAGTTTTAGCAGAGAGATGGAGGATAAGGTGGTCGGAGGAGAGGTAGGCTTTGAGTTCTATTTGGACCAGATCTTCGAATAGAAGATCAGGCTCGTGGATATCTAAAAAGGCTGGAGACGTCGACTTTTGAAGGACGTAGGAGGAAGCTTCTTTGAGTCTTTCAATGTAGAGAACGAAAAAATCACTTTCCATAAAGGTGAACAACAGCCAAGATCCCGCGATCTTACCAGATAGGGATGTTTCTGCTCAAGAATAGGCCTCATAAGGACAGGGCACTGACCATTAAAAAAGATTTTTTAAAACCTCCTCTCTGAACACAGGGTCACTAGCAGCCATTATCCGTCTGCCAGCTTTGCCACATTTAT
>JAGVDZ010000013.1 GCA_020058465.1 Parachlamydiales bacterium
GAAGCAGCTAAACTTAAAAAGTTTAGCGATACAAGAAAGGTGAACTCCAAGCGTCGCCGACACTGTCAAAAACCAACTTTTGAGTTCATTTGTGTATACCATGATCCAGCTGCATCAAATGTGAAATTATTTATGACATTTGGTGTTAATTTAATATTATGTTAAAATTCGCCAATAATGTTCAGTAGGCCTGATTGAGAAATGCAACCGTCCAATTGTCCGAATATCCTTAACTATGCTCCCAATGGAATCCAGATCAACTGGAGTGCAATTCCACCGACTCTCGTAACTACAGCCAAAGCTATTCAAGACACTCTCCCCAAACTTCTTCCACAATCGGTGCAAGCCCTCTATACAACCTACAAGACCATCGAGGATGGACGGCCGATCAACCTGATTGGTCAAAGACTCCGAGCAGGAAGTTCCGAAGATCCGGTCGAAAAGCTAGCCTCTAGTCTAGAAACACAAGGGAAAAATCGATGTGAGGATTACAACGAGTTTCGAAAATCTTTTCACGCCGTACTTGTAACCACGAAAGAAACCTCTCCCGACTTAACACAGGCACTGCGTTCAAACGACTCTCCATCTGCTGTCGCCAACACCTCAATAAATTTAGCTCAAGATCCACAAAGCCAAGGGCTCAATCAAGCAGAAAATTTGCAACAAAAACAAGACTTGACGAATCAAGCGGTCAAATCTCTGTCTGAAACCTTATCCCTCTACGGGCTATTTCAATACATGCTGACGACCCACTGTGAACTCAAAAGTCAAGAGCTTGCCATTCACGCCGATGCCCTGTACAAGTTGATTGATGATTTGACCAAACCCAGCCGAAATTCTTTCATCTCTCCTTTCCAAGCCTTCATTACGCTGTATGAGGAGACTATGGAAAAGAAGCTTACCTATTGGCAGTGGTTGAAATGCTTATTGACTTACCTTTTTCTCTACGCCTGGCTCCCCATTATCCCCGCAACAACAGAATCGTATCTCCAACGAGTCCTCGAAGAGATCCGCCTCACACTTGTGCAAAACCCCAAACAGCGGCAAGCGTTTATCCAAACTCTTGTCAATGGAGCCACGAAAATCCTGGCCATTTCAAACCGGGCTCATCAAATAGAAGAGCCCGGCACCACCTTAAAAGAACGCCTCGACACAGAGCTAGGTGGAATTTTCAACGAAGTAACGGAACAAATCGTAGAGCAAATCACCGCTTCCTTTACACATCATTTAACACCAGAAACCATCGTCCCTGCCTCTGTTCCGTGGATCTTCAAACCTCTTGCCAATAGGTATATCCGGCATCAAATGGCCAACTCTATTTTACCCAACTCCTTTGCAAGCATGCTGTCACCTCAGCAGGGGGACTCTTTTCCTTCTTACCGTTTTTTGCCCCTTGTCCAGATGCTCAATGGTCTTGTATCAGATAAAATTAAAGAGCTGAGAGACAACGCTACTACTAATACTGGAATTCAACAGCCCATCTCCTCACCGCAAGACCTCCCCATCGGGGGTCTACCAGAACTGGTCTCCAATCTATTAGAGGCCATCACCTCCGGGAATAAGCCCGAACTTGCCTTCCTATCTAACAAGTCTGACGATCCATCAGATTATGGCAACACAGTTCGAAACACACTCCACTCGGGGCTACAAGGAGCCCTGCAATCATTCTTCCTCTTCCTAGATGACCAATACAGCATGGAAAACGCTATCAAAATCTGCTTTGCTGCTTTTGAACAACAGTTTAAAGGGGACACTTCAGAAAGTGTCCTCCGAACAGACTACGCCAATGCATGCGCAGCGTTACAGTCGAACTGTACTGAACTATTTTCTCGCTTCATCGAACAAGCTGTCGATGCCCAAGTCAGTGACCTTTTTGCCTCCTCTAACCAACGAGAAGTTCGAGATTTAGGGCATGCTTCCCGGCTGTTTGATCAAACAAAAAGGCAAATTGACGCCTCACTTAAAACCACGATCGAAGAAATCACAAAGATCAACTCTGCACAAGAATCGTTACTTGACTCTTCACCAATCTTGCCCCACCTTACCGAGGTTTTCCCCCCCCTCACCAAAGCGATCCAAGCTCTAACTAGTGGTCTCGATACATCTGAGCATGTCAAGCAAGCCTCTTTTCTTCTTCCAGCCTATGCTGAAGCCAGTTTGCGTCCATTGTTATCGATCCTAGAACCTCTACCTGGACTTCAGACTCGGCTGCTTGATTATGGAAAACAAGAAAAAAATCGCTTCTATCACCTGCAAATCGTCTCTTTTCTTCAAGAAATCCAAGACAATTTAAACCCAACGGAAGGACCCCCTCCATCCACCGAAGAACTTGTAGGGCAAATAGAGAAAAGTGTCGATGCCGCCAAGCAGGTGACAATACGCCTCCCACCCAATCCATCTAAACAAGAACTCGAAAATCAGCTTCAAGAATTCTTAAAGAAACTACGCAACATTCAAACCGTCGAAGCTAAGCTAAAAAACCTCAAAAAGGTTTACTGGAACCAAGCAGCGACAGATGGCACGGTCATACAAGGAGGCCTTTGTGTCGATCTTTATACTTACCAACATCACAATCGAACAGCAGGTCAACAGAATCTAAGACATCTAAATAAGGCTATCCGAGATATTTTCAACAACATAGGTCTTGATTTACCCAACGAGGCGCATGAGCCCGAAGCACTTGCTCGTTTCTGCCTAGAACAGACACAAGAAACAGAAAAAAAACTTCAAGAGCTGCACCAAGAGGCCGTCACAACCAAGCAAGGGATCTACCTGCTAGCTTGTGCAAAGAAGGCCACATATCAGGGCTACGCTACGAACAATAGCGAGAATATTAAAACCATTTTGAACGAGGTCCTTTTCCAGTGTCAGGAACTTGAAAAGAATTTGACATCGGCTCAGTTGGAAGAACAACTGGCCCTACCCTTGGATAAAATCCAAGAACACCTGGGCTTGCTGGGACCGATTGGGGCATCTTTAACTCCGGTGACCGCTTTATCTATCGAACAAGCTTTGCTGCAGAACAAATCTCCCGACCTCTTACCCGAAGCCATCGTCAATGGTGCCCGTCGAGGCTACCTTTTCGATATAGC
>JAGVDZ010000017.1 GCA_020058465.1 Parachlamydiales bacterium
CGGTGGGATAGCTTGTGTAGCGGGGCACGGATTGATTGAGTCGCTGCAGTTGTTCTTGGTTCAGATCAAAGAGGCGAGAAGGGGCCATGCCTTCCAGAGAACCATAGATTCCCGTTTTCTGACTATGAGAATCTCTGCCCCACCACATCAAGCACCTGCTCGATCGCTGCAGGGGGCGTCTTAGGCAGCACACCGTGCCCTAAATTCAAGATGAAAGCCGGATCATCTTCCATCGAAAGGAGAAGGGATTCTGTCTCCTGCCGAATTTGACCCAAGGGGGAAAGAAGAAGTGTCGGTGATAAATTACCCTGCAACGACTGCTTTGTCTGCTTCCGAATTTGAGACAATGGCACTTCTTCTCCGAGACTGAGTGCCATGTGAGATAAAGATCCCATCCAAGGAAGGTACTGACTGAGTTTTCGCATAAAAAAAAGAGTCGGCACTGTGACAGCCCGACTCAGCTCTTCGACATAGCGAAGACTGTAGTCTTGCCACTCTGAGATAGAAAGATGGTGGGCCCAAGAATCAAAGATCTGAATCGCATCGACCCCCTCTTTTTCTTGTGCCTTGAGATACCACAAAGAGCCCTTCTGGATCTGATCTAACAATACTTTAAATGCTTCAGGATTTTGCCTCATCCAGGTCAAAGTAGGTTCAAGCCCTCCGAAGATATAACTGGCCACTGTGAAAGGAGCTCCACAAAATCCCAAAAGAGGTCTGAGAGAGGTTTGTTTCAAGATCGCAATCGCATCTAACACAGGTCGTAGAGGCGCTGGATCAAAAGAGGGACAAAAAGTGGGCCAGTCAATCTGAGGTCCCTCCTGGAAAGAGAGTTTAGCAGAAAAGGCAAGTACAATCAGAGTAATGTCGGAAAAGAGAATCAAAGCATCGAGAGACGGGAACCTTGTCAGGGGGAGCGTTGTCACCTCGACAATGAGTTTTGTCGAAGTGAATAGCTCTATCAAAGAATGACTCTGTCTAAGTTCTTGATAACTAGGTAGATAACGGCCAGATTGACGCATAAACCAGACAGGAGGCCCCCTTCGGTTTTGCCCTTGTAGCGCATCTAACAGCTTAGACACGAGCTAACAACCTTTCAACAATAGCGTCGACAGTAAAACCAAACTCGTCGGCAAGGTCAGCCTGCGGTGCCGAATGGCCAAACGTGTCGACAGAAATCGAAATCCCTTCCCTGCCAATATAGCGAGCCCAACCAAAGTCTGAAGCCGCCTCGATCGAAACACGAATACCAAGCTCCCCGCCCACCACCTTGTTCCGATACGCTTCTGGCTGCCTTTCAAAGACGGCAAAGCAGGGCATGGAGATCACCCTGACCTTCTTGCCTATCGAAGAGAGCCGATCGGCCACTTCAAGAGCAAGGCTCACTTCAGAGCCCGTCGCGAAGAGAGTCAAATCAGGTATCTCTCCAACAGAGCGCAAGATGTAAGCTCCTTTAGCGACACCCTCTGAAAAAGGGCAGTCTGTCTCTATTAAGAGAGGAAGATTTTGTCTCGATAAGACGATGGCAGTGGCCCCTTCATATTGAAGGGCTAAAAGCCAAGCCCCCCTCACTTCGTGACTGTCCGCTGGACGGACAACTTGTAAATTGGGGATAGCCCGCAAGGCAGCTAAGTGCTCCACTGGCTGGTGGGTCGGTCCATCTTCCCCCAAAAAAATCGAGTCGTGTGTAAATTGATAAATCACAGGATAAGAAGAGAGTGAAGCGAGTCGGATCGCATTTCTCATATAGTCAGAGAAGGTCAAAAAAGTGCCACAAAAAGGGCGCCATATCCCAGTGAGGGCAAGTCCATTTGTGATCGTACCCATCCCAAACTCTCTCACCCCAAACTTGATGTTACGCCCCTTGAAAGAGGCAGGGGCAATCATGGCTTCCCCATTCAGCCAAGTCAGATCAGAACAAGAAAGATCGGCAGAGCCCCCAATCAGTTGAGGCACCAGGGGGGCTAATATTTGTAGGTAATGTTGGGAAGCAGCTCTCCCCGAAATGGGACTCTTGGGAGGCTTTTCTTTCATCTTCTCTTCGAGAATAGAAATATCGATAGAAACTTTGAACGAAGCTAGCTCTTGTTTGTTCCGGTGCCACCTTTCTTGCCACGCCTCTTCGAGCTCTTCCATCTTAGTTCGTCGAGAAGAAAACCAAGAGCTCACCGCTTGAGGGACATAAAAAGGTTCGGCTGGAAGATGGAGGGCCTCTTTGGTCAAAGCCACCTCTTCAGCCCCCAAGGGGGCGCCATGAACCTTGTGGGTTCCCTGCTTATGCGGAGATCCTTTCCCAATGATCGTTGTGGCAAGCACTAATGTAGGTTTCACCTGCCCATGTCGCAGTCTATTAAAAAGAGCTTCCATCTCATCGAAATCATACTGAAGCAATCTCTTTTTCCCTTTTTCGTTTATTTCAATTACCTCAATCCCGTCTTTACAATACGACTTCACATACTTTGACTTTTTAAGATTACTGACGGAGCGTATAAATTTCCGTTTATCACCGCTGAAA
>JAGVDZ010000033.1 GCA_020058465.1 Parachlamydiales bacterium
CTTCTTTCTTCTACTGGCTCTGTTTTCATTTTCTTTGACGATGACGATTATATTGCTCATTCTCCTGGGGTTGGTAGGGGGAGCTTATCTTATCCCCTTCGATGCCTTCTTACAGGTGAATAGCCCGATTGAAAAAAGGGGGAGAATTATTGCTGCTGCCAACTTCTTTAGCTTTGTTGGGGTGCTGTTAGCTGCGATCGCTTTGTATTTTTTAAGTGAGGAGTTGGGGTGTAGTGCTGCAAGTGGGTTTGCGATCATGGGAGTTCTTGCTTTCGTGGCGAATATTGTGGTGACAGGGCGGCTATCTGATCTTTTTTTTCCCTTTTTGATGAAGAAAGTTGTGAATAAATTTCGACATATTGAACTCATGACGCCCATCCCTTCTACACGATCGGTGGTGATCTTGGAGAGCGATTCTTGGTGGGACGCGCTGTTGCTTTTTAGCTGTTTGCCTCGCCTTAAAATTTTGTTGCCCGATCGTTATTTTCAACGATTTCCTTGGGTCAATGGGCTTGTCGATTCATTCCAGATTGTCCATCCAGAGCCGACTTCTAGAAGAACGTTGGAAAAGCTATTCAAACGAGCCAAAAAGTTTCAGAAGAAAAGCAACTCAGTTTGCCTTTTTTTCCATCGTCGTAGTGATAGTGCCCAGGTAATTGAGGCCTATACCCATGTGTTTGGTCAATTTCAGTATGGAATCGTGTATGCTCGTCGAAAAGAAAGGGCAAAGTCGATCCGCTGGCTAGGTTTGCAGTGGCATCAGAAGATCACGACACTGGGGTTTTATCCAAGGTAGTTTTAATCCTTTGCAAAGTACAAGTAGAGCTGTTCGAGAATGTCCTTGTAGCGCTCGATCCAGAGATTCCACCCTGACCGTTGAAAGGGCCTTTTATTGCGTTGACGACACAAGTTTTTTTCTTTATCGGCCCATCCTTGTAGGAAGTGGTTTTTGTAAGAATGAAGGGCTTTATCCAACGTGTCTCCTTGAAAATAAATCAAGGCTCTTTCCCATCGATGAATCAGAGTTGACGGTCCTTGAATCGGAAAGGTAGGGCAGTGTCGATAGGGATAGCGTAGATCGATTGGAAAGGGGCTGCTGGATAGGAATCTTATTTGATGCTGAATAATCTCCACTTGATCATAGACGTTGAATTTTGAATTTATCAAACTCACAAAATAGGCGATACCTTGATTGCGTAGATACAATTCACTAGCAAAAAGGTGGCGCTGATTGAAGAGTCGGTCATCTAAAAACCAGAGAGTTGAGTAACCGACTTGCTTATATTGTGCGATACGACTTTGCACTTCTGAAAGCTCGATGTGAGAACATTGCACCTCGAGCACAAGGTGCTCTTTTGGCCAACAAAGATCAGCGACTCTATGAATAGAGCGAAAGACAACCTCGATCTCTACCTCATCGACGCCGACCAGGTGCTGGAGCCAACGTTGGATTCTTCGGTGTCGATGACTTCGGCGTGCCGATTTAAAAAAAGACTCAGGAAGCATCAGGGCATCGCACTGTTTATACACAAATGAACTCAAAAGTTGGTTTTTGACAGTGTCGGTGACGCTTGGAATTCACCTTTCTTGTATCGCTAAACTTTTTAAGTTTGTCTGCTTCAGAAAGATGAATCCCAAGCTACCTCCTTGTCAAATTCCCAAATTTTGAATTCATTTGTGTATACACAGCCAAGGGATAAGAAAATTTTAGCCAGTTCCGGGTTGCAATTAATCAGAGCTATAAGTAGCCTTTTGCTGGTAGGACTTGAGACCTCCCATGTCTCTAGCACCCCCTGCTTTTACCCCGTTTTATTCCCGGAGATAACAAACTGTGACGACGGCCTTTAGCAATCCTCAACACCAACAGAAAATTGAAGAACTTGTCTCCATAGCCAAAGATCAGGGATACCTCACCTACGAAGAGATCAACGAGATCCTTCCGATCACCTTCGATTCTCCAGACATGATCGACCAAGTGCTGATTTACCTTGGCGGACTTGATGTCCAGATCTTAAACCAAGCTGAGGTAGAAAGGCAAAAAGAAAGAAAAAAAGAAGCCAAAGAGTTTGAGGGGTTGCCCAAAAGGACAGAAGGGGCGTCCGACGATCCCGTCCGCATGTATCTCAAAGAGATGGGGTCCGTTCCTCTCCTCACGAGGGAGGAGGAAGTTGAGATTTCAAAAAGAATTGAAAAGGCTCAAATACAGATCGAAAAAATCATCATGCGCTTTCGCTATTCGACGAGAGAGGCTATTTCTATTGCTCTGCATCTCCTGACTGGCAAAGATCGATTTGACAAGGTGATTGCTGAAAAAGAGGTTTCTGACAAAAGTCGCTATCTGCAGCTCCTGCCGAGACTATGTGAGCTGATGCGACAAGAGGATCTTTCTCTCGAAGAACTTCTTGGCCGGCTCCGCTCTTTGGGGCTCTCCAAAGAGGAGAAAGCCTCTCTTCTCGAATTGATTGAAAAATCGAGGATTCGGGCTCAGGCCTATTTGCGCCGCTTTTGTTGTAAACACAATGTAATTGAGGACTTTGGGGAGGTCATCCTCAATGCGTACGACCGATTTTTATTCTTGGAAAAAGAAATTTTAGAATTAACACCTCGCGCTGAGAAAAATAAGTTTGCTGCGGCGAAGCTCACAGCTGCTCAAAGGAAATTGAAAAAGAGAGAACTTGCGGCGGGACGCAGTCTCGACGAATTTCGCAAAGATGTGCGAATGCTCCAGCGGTGGATGGATAAGAGTCAAGAGGCGAAAAGAGAGATGGTTGAGTCGAACCTAAGACTTGTCATCTCCATTGCCAAGAAATATACCAATCGAGGCCTTTCCTTTTTGGATCTGATCCAGGAAGGTAATATGGGGTTGATGAAGGCAGTAGAAAAATTTGAGTACCGAAGAGGGTATAAATTTTCTACCTATGCCACTTGGTGGATTCGTCAGGCTGTCACGAGGGCGATTGCTGATCAGGCGCGCACGATCCGTATTCCTGTCCACATGATCGAGACGATCAACAAAGTACTTCGGGGCGCCAAAAAGTTGATGATGGAAACGGGGAAGGAGCCGACCCCCGAGGAGCTTGCTGAAGAGCTTGGGTTAACGCCAGAGAGAGTCCGTGAGATTTATAAAATCGCCCAGCACCCTATTTCGCTCCAGGCTGAGGTGGGTGATGGAGGCGAGAGCCAGTTTGGCGATTTTCTCGAAGACACAGGAATTGAGTCGCCAGCTGAGGCGACGGGCTATTCGATTCTGAAGGATAAGATGGGAGAGGTCTTATCGACTCTCACTGATCGAGAAAGGACCGTTTTGATCGAACGGTTTGGCCTTTTAGATGGGAAGCCGAAGACTTTGGAGGAGGTGGGTGTTCGTTTTAAGGTGACAAGAGAAAGAGTCCGTCAAATTGAGGCCAAGGCGCTTCGAAAAATGCGCCATCCAACGAGGGCAAAGCAGCTGCAGGCTTTCTTAGATCTTCTCGAGGGGGAGTGATGGAGTGTACCGGGTTCGAACCGGTGACCTCAACAATGCCATTGTTGCGCTCTACCAACTGAGCTAACACCCCAAAGTTAGGGGAAGGCTCCCCATTGTAGGACGGCTTCAGGTTTCCTAGCAACGTCTTATGCCGTTAGCGAGAAATAAATTCATAAATTTAACAAGAAGGCAGCACAAATTTTTGTGTC
>JAGVDZ010000036.1 GCA_020058465.1 Parachlamydiales bacterium
CACGTTCCGAAAGTGTGTCGGCCCTTCCTTTATATCCCCGACATTGTTTCAGCCTCTTCGGTCACCTTCTCCGCCGAGTTTGATACAGAAAACGAGCTTTTGGCTTCCTTGAGAGGCAGTCCAAGACTTGTCGTGGACGAAAGGCTCGAAGCTTTGTCGCAACGTCTCGAATCTTTAAAGAGCCTTTCAGACCGTCTCTCAGGCAAGACGTCTCTTTTCTCCTCCTCTTTTGCCCCATTGACAAAACCAAAAAAAATGAAGGAAGGCAAAATCTTTGAGAGGAAAGAGGAAGATCCTTATTCAAAATTTGAATCGGTAGTTGGAAGTATTTTACCGAAAAAAAGGGGGCGCCCGAAGAAAGAGGAGGAGGGGGAGGGGGAGACCTTCATTCCTCAAAAACGGCGCCGCTTTGCGATCAAGAAGGTGGCTCAGATCAAGAAGAAAAAAGGGCCACCGAGTTAGCACCAATATCAAGAAATAACTTGATACGTACACCGATCTTCAAGGCTGCTTTTTCTAGATTTTCACCTTGTCATCAGCTATCCTAAGGGGCCAGTGTCACCGCAGGAACTGTCGAGGGGGTTATGTTACCTGAAAATGTAGGTGAGCTTCTATCTGAAGGGGCTCGGAAAAGTGAAGAGGGGGTCGGCCCCATCTCTGTCTATCGGGCTGTCTTGGAGGCCCGCTTTGTCGATGATAAGATGAAGAAGCTGGTGCGGCAGAGTAAGGGGGGGACGTTTCAGTTGTCGGCGGCAGGTCATGAGCTTGTAGGTGTGATGGCGGCCCGTTTTTTAAGACCTGGGATTGACTGGGGATTTCCCTACTATCGGGACCGAGCCTTTGCCATCGGTCTTGGATGTGATGTGGCGGAGCTCTTTGGTGCTTTTTTAGCAAGAAGGACAGAAAATCACTCGTCAGGTCGGATGATGCCCGATCACTTTTCTCATAAAAAGTTGCGTATTCCTTGCCAATCCAGCTCTGTCGGCTCTCAATTCTTGCAGGCTACGGGCACGGCTTTGTCTGCCCGCTTAAGAAGGGCTGAAGAGGTCATCTACGTCTCTGGTGGGGATGGCTCCACCTCGCAAGGAGACTTTCATGAGATGCTCAACTTTGCGTGCTTGTACAACCTTCCTTTGATCGTGGTCATCCAAGATAATGGTTGGGCTATTTCGGTGAAGAAGGAAGAACAGACAGCGGGGCAGACTATTGCCAAGATGGCCCAAGGCTATGAAGGCCTTTGGGTCAGTGAGATTGACGGTACACAGTATGAGGAGCTCTTTGATAGCTTGGAGTATGCCACAAAGAAAGCTCGATCAGCCAAGGGCCCTTCGTTGATCGTAGCCCATGTGCCTCGCTTAGGGCCCCATAGTAGCAGCGATGATCCTCAAAAGTATCAAGATCCAGCGCAACACGAGGAGGATAAGAAACGAGATCCTCTTTATCGTTTGGAAGCTTTCTTGTTAGACAAGGCTCTTCTCACCCCGGACGAAATTCAGCAGTATCGAAATGAGATCCACGCTCTTGTCGAAGACAAGGCGATCGAAGGGGATCGCTATCCTTTTCCAGAAGCTCATACAGCTCGAGACCATCTTTTTGTGACCACGTGTCCCAAGAGTTTGGATGCTGAGAATAAACAACCGCCCTCTCCGGATGTAGAGAAGATTGTCCTTATGGATGCTCTCAACCATGCCCTCATTGAAGAGATGGAACGCGATCCTGGCGTCATCGTTTTTGGAGAAGATGTAGCCAAAGGCAAGGGGGGCGTATTTGGAATTACAAGGACGTTGACGGCCCGATTTTCGGAGGACAGGTGTTTCAATACTCCACTTGCAGAATCGACGATCATCGGTCTTGCCATAGGACTGTCCTTCGATGGATTTCATAAGCCTGTTGCCGAGATCCAATTTGCCGACTATTGCTGGCCTGGAATGAACCAGCTGATGAATGAACTTGCCAGCATCTGCTATCGTTCCAATGGAGAATGGCATTGTCCAGTTGTCATTCGGATGCCCTATGGAGGCTATATCCAAGGAGGGCCGTACCACTCTCAAAGCCCCGAAGCTTTCTTTGCCCACTGCCCAGGGCTTAAAGTGCTGATTCCGAGTCATGCAGCCGATGCTAAAAGGTTGTTGAAGGGGGCGATTCGAGATCCTAACCCTGTGATTTTCTTGGAGCACAAGGCGCTCTACCGGCAGCGCTATTTTTCAGCACGTGCTGAACCCTCTTCGGAGGAGATTCTCCCTTGTGGTCAGTCCTTCGTCATCAGAGAAGGCAGTGATATTACCTACATCGGTTGGGGGATGACCACTGTGATGGGCTATGAGGCGGCAGAGCTTGTCTCTCAGGAGGGTATTTCGGTCGAGGTGATCGATCTTGTCTCGATCTCTCCTGTAGATTGGCCCACTCTATTGAAGTCAGTGCAAAAGACAGGTAAGGTCTTAATCGCACACGAAGCTCCGTTGTTGGGTGGGTTTGGTGCAGAGCTGGCAGCGCGTCTTTCTGAAGAGGCATTTACCTATCTAGATGCGCCGATTTGTCGACTGGGGAGTCGAGAGTGTCCAGTTCCTTATAGTAAGCCTTTGGAAGATACAATTTTGCTGCAGAAAAATGAAATTGGGATCGCCCTTCGAAAATTAGCTGCATACTGATCTATACACAAATGAATTCAAAAGTGGGGAATTTGACAAGGAGGTAGCTTGGAATTCATCTTTCTGAAGCAGCTAAACTTAGAAAGTTTAGCGATACAAGAAAGGTGAACTCCAAGCGTCGCCGACACTGTCAAAAACCAACTTTTGAGTTCATTTGTGTATAGTATCACCTTTCCCTTCATTCAGATTGTATGGTAGGTTGATTTGGATGAAAGAGGGCTACTGTTCGCTTGCGTCTGGATCGAAGGGCAATGCCTTGGTTGTTGCCACTTCTAAAACACGACTGCTTGTCGATGTAGGGATTCGAACAAAGACCTTGATCGAACGACTTTCATCGATGGGTATTGCGATCGATACCATCGATGGGATCTTAATTACGCATGAGCACAGTGACCATGTGCAAGGGATCTTAACGCTGATCAAGAGGTATCCAATTCCTCTTTTTGCCAACGCATATACGGCCAAAGAGTTGGTGCGGCTCCTTGGATCGTTGGCTCGCTTCAAGATTTTTGTCACGGATGAGCCGTTTTTATTCCAAGATATCCAAGTGACCCCGTTTAGTGTGCCTCATGATACAGTGGATCCTGTGGGATTTGCTCTTGAAGTAGGCCCCCATTGTCTTTCGATTTGTACTGACTTAGGTTGTATTACAGCTTCGGTGCGAAGGCATTTAGAAAAGGCCCACTATCTCTATCTCGAGTCGAACCATCACCCCCCCATGGTGCACGCTTGTTCCAGGCCTGATACATACAAAGAAAGAGTGTTGGGCAAGCTTGGTCACCTTTCTAATGAAGAGGCTTCCAATCTCTTAAGAAGCCTCAATCACCAGCGTCTCAGGCATGTGTTGTTGGCCCATCTTTCGGAGGAGTGTAATCGGCCGGAGTTGGCACAGCAGCTGGCAATCCAAGCTTTGAATGGATCGAGTGTTTCTGTAGAGGTGGCTTCGCAGTATCAACACTCTTCTTGGATCCATTTTGGGTCTTAAACTAATTAAAATTTTTAATAAATTACTATTGACATATATTTTATTGATAGTTGACATAAGTTAATTTGTTAAATATAATGTACTGTGAAAAAGATCTAATTTGGAGATAAATATATGTCTAGCCCTATAACCAATAGCCCTGCGGCCGATAGCCTCAGAATAAATACTACATCCCATGCAACAA
>JAGVDZ010000060.1 GCA_020058465.1 Parachlamydiales bacterium
AAAACAACGACAACAATTAGGTTTAAGAGATTTCCAGTTTCTTCTTATAAAACAGCGAACAAAGGGCCCCCAAAGAATCATCATTTGGTTTCTTGGGGGCTTTTGCTTTGTAGTAATGCACCCCTCTTATACAAGGAGCCCCTCCACGAAGGAGGAAAGAGACGGAAGAGGAGGGATTCGAACCCCCGGTCCCTTTCGGGACTTCTGTTTTCAAGACAGACGCAATCGGCCACTCTGCCACTCTTCCACAAGAAAAAGAGAGCCCATCTTACTAAAGTAGAAGCTTTTCTTCAAGGAAACTGCGATAGAAACCGAAGATCGTTTTCGGTTAACATCCGAATGTCCGGAATCCCATGCTCCAACAGCGTCAACCTTTCAATCCCAAGTCCCCAGGCATATCCCGTGTACGCCTCTGGGTCAATCTTCGCAGCCAACAAGACACTGGGATGAATCATCCCCGCCCCTAAAATCTCTAGCCACCCTGTCTGCTTACAGAGTCGACACCCTTTTTCATGACAAGCTCGACACATAACGTCCACTTCGAGTCCAGGCTCTACAAATGGAAAATAACTCGGCCTAAATCGTGTCTTGGTCTCAGAACCTAAAAGACGCTTTAAAAAGTAGTCCATCGTCCCTAAAAGATCAGCAAATGAGACCTTGTGATCGACGTAAAATCCCTCTACTTGATGAAAAAATACGTGAGACCTCGAGGAAATGTCTTCGTTGCGAAAACAACGACCCGGCGCTACCACTCTAACGGGAGGGGCGTGGCTCTTTAACACATGCACCTGCGTATTGCTCGTATGCGTCCTCAATAAAAATCCCTGATTCAAATAAAAGGTGTCCTGCATATCTCTCGCAGGATGATCTGGACTGAAGTTGAGCCCTTCAAAATTATAATAGTCCGTATCGACATCAGGACCTAGCTGGATCGAAAATCCCATAGATATAAGAATGTCTAGGACAGTCTGCAACATGCTCTGAATGGGGTGAGCCCTGCCTAAATAAGACTGCCGCCCCGGCAACGTTGGATCAACCGCCTCCTTCTCAAGCAAGGAGCTCCGCTCCTTTGCCTTCCAGGAGGAACTCAACCGATCGAGGTGGCCTGTGACCTCTTGCTTGAAAGAGTTGATCTTCTCTCCCATAAGAGGCCGCTGTTCCGGACCAGACTCCTTCAAAAAAACCATCAGCTCCGCAAGGAGCCCTTTCTTACCAAGAAACCGGACACGGAGGGCCTCCACATCATCGTAAGAGGTCAGTCTCCCCACCTCCAAAGATAAGGTGCTCCGAAGTTGCTCAATCCGCTGATCCACCGACACTAAGCCACCTCTCATAGTTGGAAGGAACGGGAGAATAAGGGAAGGCTCTGAAACCCACCCTCGATCAATGGACCAAGGCTGCCTTTGCCTGATCGACTACTTGGCGAAAGGCATCCATATCTCGAACCGCCAAGTCGGCCAGAGATTTTCGATTCAAAAGACATCCCCCCTTCTGAAGACCATGGATCATCTTGCTATAAGATATTCCACAGAGCTTCGCTGCTACCCCGATCCGAACGATCCAAAGACTTCGGAAATCTCTCTTACGAAGTTTTCTGTGCTCGTAGTTGAATGCCATGGCCGACATAAGTGCATCTTTACTGAGACGCAAGTGATTCTTGCGGTCCCCATAAAAACCCTTACACTTCTTCAAAAGACGCTTTGTCCTTCTTCTCGCTGCAACAGAATTGGTGACCCTTACCATACTCGTGACCTCTTCAAACTCCCATCAATATCTTATACATTTTGAGCTGCCCTTCATCGACAAGACGAGCCTTCGCTAAACTTCTCTTGCGATTCGCACTCTTCTTCGTCAAAATGTGGCGACGACCTGGCCGAGTCCGCATTAGCTTTCCCGTAGCTGTCACCTTAAACCGGGCTTTCGCCGCTTTCTTTGTCTTCATCTTTGGCATAACGCACTCACACTCCCTGAAGAGACTACTTCTTTTCCTCTAGCTCTTGATCTTTTACGTCTACTGGCCCAACTTCAACGGCCGAAGAGGGAGCCCCCCCTTTCACCTTGACCTTCTTGGCAGCCGGAGCCAAGACAATTGTCATCGACCGCCCCATCATCTTCGAGGGAGCTTCCATGGTCGCCGTATCGCTCAGCTGCTCACAAAAATCTTGCACAACTCTACGCCCCAAGTCGAGATGAAGCATTTCCCTTCCACGAAACACGATCGTCAAACGAACCTTATTCCCTTTCTCGAGAAACTCACGAGCCTTCTTCAGCTTGGTCTCAAAGTCATGTGTATCGATGTTGGGCTTCAGCTTAATTTCCTTAACCTTGACAACACTCTGCGACTTACGGCTATCCTTTTCCTTCTTCTGCTGATGATATCGGAACTTCCCATAATCAGTAATCTTGACAACCGGCGGCTTAGCATTCGGAGCGATCTCGATCAGATCCAAACTCTTCAACTCCGCTAACCGAAAGGCCTCTCTCAAGGGCATAATACCCAACTGCTCCCCCTTGTCCGTAATCACACGAACCTGGTCCCCCCGAATCTCCCTATTGATCCTCAAGCGCACTCTCTCCCGTTGCTATATTCTTCAACCCACCCTGCCCTATCTCCAAAGAAAGGGCCAGCGATCTCTCCCCAAACCATTCAAGCCTCCACAACCCACCACGCAGCTCAGCCAACGAAGCAAGAGACCAACTCCTCCCCATTCCATCTCGTACCGAGATATCGAAGACGACCCCCCCACCTTTGGACTCTTCTACAATACAGTGGCCAACTAAAGAGTTTACGACCTTCTCGAATCGCCCACCCCTCTCTCGAGAGGGCAAGGTGACACGGCAAAGAAACTCAAAGCCCAGCATCTTAATTGTTTTTTCGACTCTTTGCAAGAGAGAAGTCACACAAACGTCCCCTTGGGGATCTTTTTCTTCTTCCAAAACGACCCATGTCGTTTGAGGTGAAAGACTCAAAAGACCTGCCGACTCTTCCGCGACAATCGGGCTTGCCTCTTGCAACACAATCTGAGCTTCGCCCAGGGCTTGGTTTAAATCTTCGTAGGCAATTTTTGAGTTGAGTTCTAAGTAGTAAGACTGGCCGAACAACAAAGATCGCATACGAGAGAAAAACGCCCCTCGTACTCGAACCCCTTTGGGCAACCACGCAATTTGGCCACAGATGACCTTCCAATACCCTAGCTGTTGACCTACTGTTTCATGCCTTCGATGAGGATAGCTGCGCCATGCTCTCAACAATTCTTTAATTTCTTTTTTAGAGGGTCTACAGAGACCTAAAATCGTGCAATGCCCCCTTCCCTCCACATGAAGCTCCAACAACTCAAAAGCCCCGAGCTCCATCGTATTTTGAAGACAGGGTCCCTCCACTAAAAAAGCAAAGTCCCCAATCGAAGCAAGCTCGATCAGTCGTTGCTTTTCTCTCGCTGAAGAGAGGCGTTCTTGGCCTATTTTTTTCTCCAAGTACAAGGCTAAGTCCACACGCTGCTGGCTTCTAAGCCACCCCACAGCACTCGGCAACACCATGTCGAAGGTGTGAATTTTTCTTTTCTCCTTAACGAGGGCTCTCATTTTGTCCGCCACGGTCGCAAGCAACTCACCTGGGCAAGAAACTGTAGGGGGAAATGAAAACGTGAGAGAAAACCCTATCTGAGATAGGGTAATTGGAGAAAACGACAAAGAAGGGTAAAGCTCCTCCAAAGCCAAGGCTAGGAGAAGCCCCCCTGTACGGGAATAGACTTGAATATCCAATGGGATGTAGCTGACTCGAACAGCTGACCTCCACGATGTCAACGTGGCGCTCTAACCAACTGAGCTAA
>JAGVDZ010000042.1 GCA_020058465.1 Parachlamydiales bacterium
ATTGAGCGAGGCCCGAAAACGGGCTGGATCCAATGACCTCCTGCAAGGAAAGATCGAGATGTTCAAAGAGGGTCTGAAGGAGGGCCGCCTTGGCAGTCTGGGGGATCTGTTCGAGGAGGAACGTAGCAGGTTCCTTCTTCAGCCCTTCGAGCAGTTTTTGGACAGAGGGGCTACGAAAGAGACCTAGATCCAAGGGCTTCCTCCATTTGACGTAGCGCCTCGCCAAGCCCTTCTGGCCGTTTGCCACCCGCTTGGGCGAGTGTATCCTTGCCTCCTCCACCCCCTTCGATCACAGGTGCGATGCTTTGAATCAGGTCTTTGGCTTTCAGCCCTTGCAGGACAAGATCTGGGGTGACGCCGACCATAATTTGACACCGCTCGTGGTCCCCCTGTCCAAGGACGACCACGCGGCAGGGTTCTTTCAAGAGAAGTTCCATCAAAGGGGCAAGGTCTTGCATCGATACCGGAGGCTTGGCGACGATAAAATGGCCGAAAGAGCAAGATTGTAGGTGGGTGATCAAACCAGTTGCAATCCGTTGGAGCTCTCCTTGGAGCTTTTCTTGAAGTGATAGCTCGAGCTTTTTTTTCTCTTCAATAAGAGAAGAGATCTTCTCTTTCAATAAAGTAGGCGGGCATTTGAGTTCTTTGGCAAGAGCATCGATGAGTTCCCGTTCTTGACGGATCAGCAGGTGGGCATGTTTACCTGTCACAGCTTCGATGCGACGGACTCCCTTGGCGACACTGTACTCTTTGAGAATTTTGAAAAGGCCAATCACCCCTGTATGAGGTGCGTGAGTCCCTCCACAGAGCTCTTTTGAAAAATCAATATCGACAACACGGACGATCTGCCCATATTTGTCGCCGAAAAATTGCTTGATGTCGGGTCTTTCTTGAGCTTCTTGTAGCGAGATGGAATAGGTCGACACGGGGAAAGCTTGACGAATCTTTTCATTGACGAGATCTTCAATGGTCTGTAGCTCTTCAGAAGCCAGGGCCTTATGATGGCTGAAGTCGAGACGGAGGCGCTCTGGATCCACAAGAGATCCTGCTTGACGAATATGAGGTCCCAGCACTTCTTCTAGGGCAAAGTGCAGCAGATGTGTCGCCGTGTGGTTGGCTGCAATGGCCTCTCTTCTTGCCGGGTTGACGACAGCAACCCCTTTCGTGCCGACACGAATCGATCCTTGTTCCACTTCGATGGTGTGAGTCACAATACCAGGGTAGGGGGACTGTGTGTCATGGACGACCAACGAGCCGTGATCGAAAGTGAAATGACCCGTGTCCCCTACCTGCCCCCCTTTTTCGGCATAAAAAGGGGTTCGATGGAGGATCATCTGGCCCCGCTTTCCGGAGGCGATTTGGCTGACAAAGGCGCCATCCACAAGAAGGGCGATCACGTCAGCTTCTGTAGTTCTATGGTGATAGCCGAGAAACTCGATAGGAGGATGCTTTTCTAGAAGGTGGGCAAAGAGATTCGAAGAGACCGTCTGTTCGGGGAGGGTGTGGCTGGCTTTGGAGATGTCTTTGGCTTTGGCTTCGAGTTGGTGAAACCCTTCAAGATCGACTGTCAAATGTTCATCCTTGGCCATGAGGGTGATTTCCTCCAAAGGAAGGCCATAGGTGTCTTTGAGTTTGAAGGCATCCTCCCCTGAGATGACCCCTCTTTGAGCCCGCTCGACGACCTGGGTAAAGAGGTTGACGCCTCTCGACAAAGTGCGGAAAAAATGTTCCTCTTCGAGTGTGACAATCTCTTCGATACGGTGCTTGGCTTTGGGCAGTTCTGGGAAGTCGTCTCCCATCATCTGAATGAGGGTGGGTAAGAGCTTGCCCAAAAACGGTTTTTGAAAGCCTAGCTGCTTGCCATAGCGAACAGCACGTCTCAAAATTTTGCGCAGAACATAGCCCCGATCGGTATTACTCGGTTGCGCCCCATCTGCAATGGCAAAGGCAAGGGAGCGGATGTGGTCGGCGATGACGTGAAAGCTTGGCCCATTGTCAAGAAGTCGATAGGGGACCTGAGAGAGCGTCTCAATTTCGGCAACGAGGGCTTTGAGGATGTCGGTGGCAAAGACATGATTGACCCCATCTTGAGAGACACAACCCTCTCTAGCCCCGCTCCCGTATCGATGCACGGCCTTTGAAGGGGGATAAGACGACCACCCGGCAAGGTCTCAAATTGCATGAAGACCAGGTTCCAAAATTCAAAAAAGCGCTCACCTGCCGGATCTTCCAGGGGGCTTTTCCCACTCCCATACTCAGGTCCCCGATCGAAAAGAAGCTCCGAACAAGGACCGCAAGGGCCCACCTCACCCATCGACCAAAAATTATCCTTAACTCCCATCCTTACGATCCTGCTGGTAGGGAAGTACTTTTGCCAAAGCTCGAAGGCTTCCAAATCTTCTTCAAAGACAGAAACCCAAATGTGGACAGGGTCAAAGCCAAACACCCCTGTTGTGACTTCAAAGGCCATATCGATGGCCTCTTTTTTAAAATAATCACCGAAGGAGAAGTTCCCAATCATTTCGAAAAAGGTTAAATGCCTCGACGTATGCCCGACGTTATCCAGGTCATTGTGCTTGCCTCCCACTCGAATACATTTTTGAGAGGTAGCAGCGCGCGTCTCTTCTCTCGAGCTCTTGCCCAGAAACACATCTTTGAACTGGTTCATCCCTGCATTGGCAAACAGAAGGGTCGGGTCGTCAAAGGGGACAACAGGGGACGAAGGGAGGACAGCATGCTTTCGTTGTTTGAAGTATTGAAGAAATTGGCGTCGAATTGTTTGGGATAGCATAGAGAACACAACTCAAAAATGAAACAAGTAGGTTACGCGAAGAGCTGATCCTTAGTCAAGAGGGGGTTGCATGGAATCGTTAGGAAAGAGACAATAAGTCATGGACCTAGATACAAAGAAAATTTTGGCAAAAATTGCCGACACCATTCGACAGCTTTCGATGGAGGCTGTTGAAAAAGCGAAGTCAGGTCACCCAGGGCTCCCTATGGGGTGTGCAGAACTTGGGGCCTATCTCTTTGGGCGGTTTTTGCGTTATCAGCCAAAGAATCCGTTCTGGATGGGGAGGGATCGGATGGTCCTTTCCGCAGGGCACGGGTCGATGTGGCTTTACTCGTGTCTGCATTTGTCTGGCTTTGATCTTTCTCTAGACGAAATTAAACGCTTTAGACAGCTCCACTCGAAAACCCCAGGTCACCCCGAATATAGAGAGACACCAGGCGTTGAGGCGACGACAGGACCTTTAGGGCAGGGTGTGGGCAATAGCGTTGGTATGGCTTTGGGTCTCAAGATGGTGCAAGCCCGCTGCTCCCGTGAGGGGGGATCTTTGTTCGACATGAAAGTCGTTTGTCTGGCAGGCGATGGATGTCTTATGGAAGGGGTTACCTCTGAGAGCTGCTCTTTTGCAGGACATTTGGCCCTCGATAACTTGATCCTTATCTATGACTCCAATCAAATTTGTCTCGACGGTCCTACCTCTGAGTGTTTCACGGAGGATGTCAGGGGGCGCTTCCGTGCCTATGGG
>JAGVDZ010000184.1 GCA_020058465.1 Parachlamydiales bacterium
CATCGGATGCCCTTTGATTTGACAAAGGCTCGCCCCATGCTGAGGACCCCTGAGGAGGTGTATGCTCAAGTAGGGCCTTTATTTGTTGGAGAGAAAAGAGAGATCGTAGCTCTTGCACTGCGTGATACAAGGGGGAGGCTGATTCATCGAGAGATTCTTTACCGAGGCACTCTGAATGAAGTCTTGGTGCACCCGAGAGAGATTTTTCATTTAGCTTTAAAACACTGTGCTCACGATGTGATCCTGGTTCACAATCATCCATCGGGAGATGTCAGCCCGTCGCTACAAGATATCACGCTGACAAAACAACTTGTCCAAGCAGGCTCCTTGTTAGGGATCCCTCTTTTTGACCATCTGATTATTGCAGCAGGTCAATTTATTTCCTTCAAACAGCTGGGTCTCCTCCCTCAAGCTAAGGAGGAGCTCTTACAAAAGACTCTCAGGTTGGGCACGGACTCTTGTGAGTGGGCTCACGAAGACTGACAGCCACAACCCTTAGAGCAACTACAGCCTTCTTCTTTATCAGGAGGGCATCCCCTTTTTCCATCACACCCAGTTTGATTTGTGCATGCATTCAATGCGACTACAACAACCAAATAAAAGATCGAACGAAGCCAAAATTTCATAGACCTATTCCTTCATCAACAGCTGTGATTTTTTCGATTCTTAAGGAGATGGAAGATCGATGTTTTTGTTCTGACCCTCCAGCCTATTTCATGATAACAGGAATCAATTATATACACAAATGAACTCCAAGCTACCTCCTTGTCAAATTCCCAACTTTTGAATTCATTTGTGTATATACTCTTTTCAAGGTTCCCTATCTAACGAACGGAGGCGCTGTTGTAATTTTGCGGTGACAACTTGGGGGGAGGCCTTCTTCTTGCTTTTACTCATCACTTCTCCCACGAGAAATCCAAAAACCCGATCCCGTCCATTTAAGATCTGTTGGACTTCATTGGGGTGTGCTTGGAGGACTTCTTCAATCCAAAGGTCGATATCCCGATCTTCGATTTTCCCTTGCCACTCAGGATGATGTTGGAGAATTTCTTGTAGAGTGAAGTTTGGGTGTTTGACCATTTCATCGGCGCACTCCTTTGCTTGAGCACTTGTCAATTCTTTGTGGTAGAGGGAAGCTACCAGTGTTGCCACTTCCTTGGGATGGATATTGGCAGAGGTCAACGAACGTGGGGGGTTCGTTGTCAACCGCCCTCGAAATTCAACAAGGATCCAATTTGCAAGGAGTTGGGCTGGGATCTCAGGGATCAACGCTTGGGCTTGATCAAAGTAGTTGGCAAGCTGATAGTCTTGTTTCAGCAAAGAAGCTGCTTCAGTAGATAGCTGTAGCTTTGTAATGTAGCGCAAGTAGCGGGCTTGAGGCAGCTCTGGCATGTGATGTTTAAGAGACTGGATCAGCGTATCGGAGACAATCAGTGGAGGTAGATCTGGTTCTGGAAAATAACGGTAGTCATCGGCACTTTCTTTTTTTCTCATCAAGACTGTCATTTTATTGATCTGATCCCAGCGATAGGTGCCGGGAGGGATGAGTGTTAAAAAGGGAGTGTTGGGATATGTTTCGTACAGTGTAATTTGGCGTTGGATCTCATGTTGGAGGGCTTTCTCCATAAAGGTAAAGGAGTTTAAGTTTTTAATTTCGACGCGAGGTCGAAGAGCCGTCTCTCCAAGTGGGCGAACTGAAATATTGGCATCCATGCGAAAACCACCCTCCTCCATATTGCCATCTGAGGCATCGACACAGATCAAAAGATTGCGAATTTCTTGCGCGTAGCTGCGTGCCATCATTGGGGAGTGAAGGCATGGTTTAGAGACGATTTCAAGGAGGGGTGCTCCAGCTCGGTTAAAGTCGATCCCTGTAAATCGAGGAAAGTGCTTCAACATCCCTGTGTCGTCTTCTAGGTGAGCACGGTCGATGGCGCAATGATGACAAGTTTGATCTTGTAAGATCACTTCAATGTGCCCGCCCCTCAGGAGGGGGGCATAGTATTGGGTGATCTGATAGTTGCGGGGGGTGTCGGGATAAAAGTAGGATTTGCGATCAAATAGGCTCATAGAAGCCACATCGGCGTGGATGGCAAGACCGAATCGGATTGCCTTAGTGACAGCTGTTCGGTTGAGGATAGGAAGAGAGCCTGGTTGTGCTGTGCAGGGATGAGAAAGATGGGTATTAGGTTCTCCTCCAAACTGGTTACGAGCACGGGTGAAGAGTTTAGTTGTGGTGTTTAACTGAGCGTGGATTTCAAGGCCGATGACAGCCTCCCAAGTCGATGATAAGGGGGCATTCATAGTGATGGGTCGTCAAGATAAGGAGCCATAGGAAACGGGCCTCTCTCTTGTTCGTAGAGATAGGCTAATTGGATCAACTTGACATCACAACCTTGTGGAGCCATCAGTTGGATGCCTAAGGGGAGGTGATCCGACGAAAAGCCAGAAGGGATAGAAATGGCAGGTAATCCAGCGAGGTTTGCAGGAATTGTAAATATGTCTTGTAGGTACATTTGAAGGCTGTCTTGGATCGCTCCGAGCTTGAAGGCAGAAGAGGGCGTTGTCGGAAATAAAATGAGATCGACCTGCTGAAAAGCCTTGGTAAAAGTTTGACAAATAAGGGTACGCACTTTTTGTGCTTTTCGGTAGTAGGCCTCTTGAAAGCCTGCCGATAGGACGTAGGTTCCAAGTAAGATTCTTTTTTTGACTTCTTGACCAAAACCCTCTTGCCTAGACAGAGAGTAGATCTCTTCAAGAGTTTGGGCTGACAAAGACCTATGTCCATAGCGAATGCCATCAAAGCGAGCCAAGTTGGTAGAGGCCTCTGCTGTGGCTAGGATGCAGTAGACAGCAGCTCCGTAGTGGAGAGGCTTTAAGTCGACAGGAAGCACCTTTGCACCCACTCGTTCAAGGGTTCGACGAGCCTGGTCTAGGTTGTCTTGCACATCTTGAGATAAGTCAGAAAAAAAAGAAGCATCTACCCCCACTTTGAAAGATCTCCGTTCTCGAGAGAGGGGATAGGATTCTTTTGGAGTCGATCTCGATGTCGCATCGAAAGGGCAAGGATGGCCGATGATCTCCATGACTTTGGCCACCTCTTCGACGGAGGAGGCCAGAGGGCCAATCTGGTCAAGCGAAGATCCGAAAGCGATGAGGCCATGTCTTGAAACGCGACCGTAGGTTGGTTTGTAACCGACGATGCCAGAAAAGCCAGCAGGCTGTCTGACAGAGCCTCCTGTGTCACTTCCTGTTGCGAGAGGACAGAGGCGAGAAGAGACGGCGACAGCGGATCCTCCAGACGAGCCTCCTGGAACGTGAGAAAGTCGCCAAGGGTTTCGAGCGGGGAAGAAAGCAGAGTTCTCATTGGAAGAGCCCATTGCGAATTCGTCGAGATTTGTTTTCCCAAGGAACAGGACTCCAGCTTCTCGGAGATCTCGGCAGACTGTCGCGTCAAAGGGAGCCCGATAGGTAGCCAGGATCTTAGATCCTGCTGTTGTGGGTTCGTTATGGATATGTGTATTGTCTTTGATGGCGACGGGGACTGCGGCCAGAGGGCCCAAGGGCTCTTTGTTGGCTCTTGCTCGGTCGAGCGTGTCTGCTTGTTGAAGCAGAAGATCTTGGCAAATATGCAAAAAAGCACCCAGCTTCCCGTTTTCTCTTAGAGCTCTTCTGAGGAAGTAGAGGGCAATTTCTCGGGCGCTGACATCTCCTTCTAGGAAGTGGCGATGAATGTCGAGAGCTGAATAGAGGTGGAGGGCTTTCACATTGTTGTCTCAAATAAGGGGGGGACTCGGACGAGTCCTCCAATTTGATCAGGGGCTTGGGATAAAAATGCTTTCCTTGTTAAAGCGAGTAGATCAGAGACATGATCCTCTTGTGGTCCTTGGACACATTCTAGAGGTAGGACGGAAAAAGTGGGATCGACTCCTTCAGTATCTACATTTTGGAGTTGGTGGATGTAGATCAAAACCTGCTCTAGTGCCGTTCGGACAGAGTCGACTTCTTCGGGCTTACATGGAAGAGAGGCGAGCTTCTCTAGATGTCGTAAGTCTTCAAGAGAGAAGGATTTCATGATGATGCCAATCTTGGGTTCAAAGGGGAAGTTTCACTTGTCTCA
>JAGVDZ010000066.1 GCA_020058465.1 Parachlamydiales bacterium
CCCCATGCTCGAGTTCAAGGAGAAACCACAGAATGGATCGTGATTACCCAAGATAAAGAAAACTGGAATCGGGCCTCTTACGCCTTCAACCTTAGACGAGCCCCTTTGAGGGAAAGTGCTCCCTTTAAATCTATCTATGATTTTTTTGACGAAAGTGGGCATGCTGCAAATAAAAAATTTTCATCTATTCGTTTTGAACACTACAAGCAAATGGGGGATCAAATCGAAGCACGCCTGCCAACAAATATCCTAGATATTTCGTAGAAAAAGACATCTATGCTATAATCCTGGGCCAACTATAGAAGTTTTTTTATATCCATGACAATTCCACAAATAAATACAGACTCATCTGCCTTGAGCCGAACTGTTGCTTACCCTTATGCCTGGCTTACGTTAGGTTCGGGTGCAGTCGCCGCTATTTGCTCTATTGCAGGAGCCTCTTTATTCGTCATAGGTTTGGCCACTCTTACCGCTTTGGTCGGCCTGTCTATCTTGCTCTGGTCTTACAACCAGCCAAGGCAAGCCCCTCCACCACCAATTGTGCCCCCAACTGTGGTGAGTGGAACAACCCACACTCCAGAACCAACCACCTCCCCACTGCCACCTCTTTCGATGGAAGACCCGGTGCCGCCTTTGACTAGAGGGACCGTACCCCATCCTGAGCCATCGCCTGCAAGAGTCATCGCATGGAGACAAAAAGAGCCGCTCGATCCACTCGACCCTCGAATGCTCAGATCTATGGAAAGCAATCTCTGGGGGCGTGTAGATATGAACGACCCTACACTTTGTTCAAGCTTAGCTAAGCTTTCGATCTTATACCAGAAACATCCATCCCTACCACCTGCTGATGGATTGGTTGTGTGGTGTCAAAAGAATCGCGGTGTGTCTAACTACAGTCTTCGATATCCCATCGAACTCATCCTAGCCAATGTGCGCGCCCCAGCATCATCTGAACCAAGTAGGCTCCCATGGTCAGCCGGAGATTGCGATTGGAAAGAGTGGGCCACCGACGTCAGTGCATCCTTTCAAGGATGCAACGATGGGCCTTTGTCCATTCGAAGGGCGGTACATAGCAACTATACATATGTGCTACCCTCCATCAGGACTCTCTATCACGCCATCCAAACTAAGATGCAGACGTTTTCCTTCGAAAATTTACGACTCTACTATAAAAATTCTTCAGACAATTTGGTAGAATCGACCCTCTTGGAAGACGTCAACATATCACGGCTCTCGTACGAGAGCTGCTTTGGCTTCCTAAAGTTTCTTGAAACCAGAGAGCACCTGCTCACGACTCTTGTCCATGCTATCAAATCAGGTCGCTATGCTGCAGAAAGGGCCGTGCAGGCTCAAACCACATTCCTCACTGCAACGGTAGGCTTGGTTGAGACATTCCGAGAGGCTCTACTAAGAGCGGGGGACTCACTGTCATCTTCTACAACTATACCATCAACCCTTCTCGAGCCTCTTAAAACATTTCGAGACGCCTACTCTACGTTTTATCGGTCTTTACAAGCATCAGCTGAGGCTCATGAGCAAGACGAGAACTTTCTCCCAGAGGGAAACTTATTCATCCACCCTTCCGTGATTCTAGGGAGCGCTTTAGTAGAACCAATAGAAGAAAGTGCACTCGATAGTCTAACTCAACTGTACAATAAATTCTGTACTACAACGCCCGCTACAGAAGGCCTCCGTCAAGCTTTGGAAGTCGTTAAAGAGATGACGGACAACACATCACCAGATCCACTTCTTGATAATCTGCTCTTTCTTGTTAGCTTCCAAGACTTTCCAGCCAAGGCTTTGGAAGTCTACAACGTAGTTGTAGACATTGAAGCAACGGCGCCATCTGTGTTGTCCACGGACGTGATGTCGTCACTACAAGCTGATTTAGATAGGATCAAGGGGTGGTCGACAGCACAATTTGTTAATTTAAGTAAGTACAACGACAAACTCCGAGAGACTTGTATACAGATATTGCAACGACAAGTTCAAACCATCACTGGTCTAACATTTGACAACAATCCTTCCCTTAGTCTTTCTCGGCTCGCTGACCTATCTCTGGTCGGTTACAAAGAGATCCGACAAGACTTGCTCAATGCCCACATGTTTGCTCTCAGGAAAAAACTGCTTACTTACGCCGAATCTAAGCTCAATTCAGGTCCTCTGGGACTCCTCTCTTCTTGTGTGAATCAAACACCACCACAAATTATCCCTCTGACTTACCCACCTCAACCTGTCTATGGAGTCTTGAGCAGGCAGGCTGTACCAGGCGCTATCTACTTATCAAATGGTGATTTAGAATCCTCGGTGTACCAAGTCGTAGCCCAAAGGCCAGCTGCCATTGTCTCTACTAAAGTGGCTCCTTTAAGCCACGCAGCTAGAGTGATTTCCGATGCCAAAATTCCCCATTTTACCCATGCCGACACCAGCACCATCGCAGCATCTCACCTTGATCACCAGGGCTATCTAAGCGTTGACCCAGTTCGAGGACTTCAGTTTCAACAATCAGATACATCACCAGAAGCTGTTGCCACAGTGTCATCTCCCCTCCAACAAGACAGACCCATCCCTTTAAAGAGCAAAGGGACTCGTCTGTCTGATGTTCGCAATTGGCTCCAAGAAGCAAAGCCCACTTTTAAAACCGTGGTCCCCCCTTTTATCGTAGTTAAAGATGGAGAATCTCTTCCTTCCCACAACCTTCGATATCCTCTTATCGCACGATCATCGTCTCCAGAGGAAGATCAAAGAGGACGTTCTTTAGCAGGCTTGTTTTATTCTAGCAACTCTATCTCCTCTCAAAAAGAGCTTGTAGATGAGATCGCCAAAGTACGACTCTCGGCAGAAAGTGAGCAAGCTCAAAGAGTCCTTGGAAAAACATCGACTATGGATGTTATTGTCCAGGAATACGTAGAGGGCACAGCCTCCCTGGTGGTGCAATCTAAAGGAGTCGACCCATATCCCGACGCAGTCTGCCTTCAGATTATCCAGGGCCAGGGATGTGGCGTCAGTGGCGACAGTTCTAAGATCGACCTTGTTTGGATAGACCAGGATAAGATTCAAGAGGCCTTTTTCCAAGGAGACAACTACATCTTATCCATCGAGACCATGAAGAATATAGCTCAGCTCACTCAAGAGCTATCCTTGGATTGGAAAGAGGATCTAAACCTGGAAATCATCGTCAAAAGAAACGTCGGTACCGACATAATCCACATCGTCCAGGTCAGGCCCGCTTAAAGATCAATAGTTAGCGTCCTCCTCGTCGTCATCTTCCCCACCAGGGCGAGGGCCAAAATGTTCTTTTGGGCAGTCCTCACCCTTTTTCCAACTACATCCAATCGTCGCCAAGGACAAGACTACAAGCAAAACATAGCGAAACCACATACAATACCCCCATCGTTTCTAGCCTCGGTATACACAAAAGTTGGGAATTTGACAAGGAGGTAGCTTGGAATTCATCTTTCTGAAGGAGCTAAACTTAAAAAGTTTAGCGATACCAAGAAAGGTGAACTCCAAGCGTCGCCGACACTGTCAAAAACCAACTTTTGAGTTCATTTGTGTATATGTATATTTCTCTGTATCTGACGAAGCTGATCATACTTATCCCAGGTGGAACGTGCCTGATGCAAAGAAACAATCCATCCTCGTCGCCCTAGTAAAAACCCTTTTTGCAAAAAGAAAGCACGGCTCCAAGCAAATAGACTTTTACATAAAGCCCACCCCAAGGAGACTTTTTTTTGATCCCGATACTCTTTAGCAAACAACATGGCATACTGCGATCGCTTCGATCGAAATGCGTCCACAGATCGATATGGAGTGTGCAGTAAATACCCTTCGAGGGGGATGAAAGGACGCTGGTGCAACAAAGACTCGTGCACTTGCAGTTCTTTATAGGCATGTTCATCTCGATGATAGAGGCGCTTGACCCAATCAGGATGCCAACCACACCCTTTCACCCATTTGCCGTACAAAAAGTTTTTTCTTCTCATTCCGTAAACAAATTTTAAGTTGAGTGGAGTTTTTTGTATCTCCTCATACAGGGCAAATGAAACAACCTCGTCGCTGTCGAGCGCTAAAATCCAAGGATATCTCGCCAAAGAAGCAGCCCGATTCCTAAGAGCTCCAAAGCCAATGAAGGAACTCTGATGTACGATGACATTGGGAAAACGGTGCGCCAAAGAAAGGGTGCTATCTACAGAACCTTGATCGAGAAGCAACACCTCTTGAAATAGGCGGGCCGACTCCAAAGTGCTAAGAAGTGTAGCCTCAGCATTCAACGTCAAGATACAGACAGAAACGGGCAGCGGCTGCATAGACACTTTGAAAAAGTCCTCATCTTGCTATACTGGGTCTTTCATTGCGAGGCCTTTCCTTATGGTTAAGGAATTTTTCCATTCAGAAAAAAAAATTTACGATCCAGTCCATGGATTTATCCCTTTCGACGAATTCGAAAAAGATCTAATCGACTCTATCCCTTTCCAAAGACTCCACTATATCCGACAGCTGGGGGCCGCCTACCTCGTGTATCCAGGAGCCACCCATACCCGTTTTGAACATTCTCTAGGTGTGATGCACTTAAGCTCTTTGATGTTCGAAAAAATTTGTAAAACTGTCCGCCCCGACGTCTTTCACTTCGTGCCGAGGAAAGGTTCTTCCGACTATCTCTACTGGAGACGTGTTCTTAGACTGGCGGCCCTCTGCCACGACCTGGGCCACCTCCCCTTTTCTCATGTTGCAGAAAAAGAACTGCTCCAAGGAAAAGGTCATGAATACTGGACCCTTAAGATCATCGACTCATCTCCGATGAATCCCATATGGAATCGTCTACGCGGGGCCCCCGCCTATCTCGAAGACCTTATCGAAAGAGACATCGTCAATGATGTCAAAAAAATCGCCGTCGGGCCCAAACATTGGCAAGGTGAGTTTTCCCCTTGGGAGAAAATCGTAGCCGAGCTCATCTCAGGCGATTTTTTTGGCGCCGATCGAGTTGACTATCTACTGCGTGACGCCAAAAGCACAGGAGTTGCTTACGGCCTTTTCGACTACCATCAGCTCATCGAGACTCTCCGAATTCTTCCAAGTGTCGATCGGGGTAAAGAGATGTTAGAGCTTGGGATCGATGTCAACGG
>JAGVDZ010000098.1 GCA_020058465.1 Parachlamydiales bacterium
ATCAATTTCCAAGTCGTAAGGCAGTGTTGAAAACCACGGCCGTGATTTGAAAATCGATTCTGCGAAGCCTCGCTAGCGCATCTTGTCACCTTTCGACCGCTCGGGTGGGTAAAATGACCGCAGCTTTCACGTGGCTTAAATGTGACATTGTTGATCACGTTTGATATAATACATATTTTATTGAAGACTTTGAATCCTAATATCTACCCACTTGATGACCACGGTATTTCTGCTGACAAAATCGATCCTCACGCTTGCCAAGTGATCGAACGACTCAAGGCTGCAGGGCACAAAGCCTACCTCGTAGGGGGAGGTGTTCGAGACCTTCTTTTAGGATTCCCTCCAAAAGATTTTGATGTCTCCACATCAGCAGAGCCAGAAGAAATTCGCCTTTTATTCAGAAATGCCATTCTTATTGGCCGAAGATTTCGTCTTGCCCATATCCGCTTCGGCAAGAAAATCATCGAGGTCTCCACCTTCCGTGCCGGTGAATCCGAGGCAGACACACTCATTGTAAGAGACAACATTTGGGGCACAGAAGAAGAGGATGTCCTCCGTAGGGATTTTACTATCAACGGTCTGTTTTATGATCCTGCGACTCAAACCGTCATCGATTACGTAGGTGGTGTTTCAGATATCGAAAAAAAGGTGTTAAGATCGATTGGTACCCCTAGTACAAGATTTCGACAAGACCCGGTCCGAATGATCCGTCTTTTAAAATTTGGAGCTCGATTCCATCTTGAAATTGACGAGAAAACATTTGAAGCTCTTTTTGAATCAAAACACTTGATCAAACAAAGCTCGCCTGCTCGTGTTCTCGAGGAATTGCTAAGGATGCTCGAATCAGGGGCTGCAGGCCCTTTCTTCTCTCTTTTATACGAACATGGCCTCCTCGATGAGTTGCTCCCAGAGCTTGCCCAGTTCTTTCGTACTACGTCACCAGAGCCGTCGCTGCGTTTGCTCAAAAGTTTCGACACTCTCATCCAAGAAAAACTTCTTGATGCAACTGAAAGAGCGCTGGCCTTGAGTATCCTTCTCCTCCCTTTCTTCGAGAGTTATGTCCAGCTGATTGAGGAACAAAAAAACAAACCTCTCCACTTGGGACAAATCACTTCTGCAGCCAACCATCTTATCCACTACACATTCGCCCCTTTCTTCAAACTCCCAAACCGACTCAGAGCCATCACTGGAATGCTTCTGAGTAATCAGTATCGTTTTATGAGAAAAGCCGTCAAAGCTGCTGTTAAAATCCCTAGGGATCCCATGTTTTTCCTGACACTCGAGCTACTAAAGGTTCGCGCTTACCAAGATCCTTCTTTAGAGCCTGTGTTCGCCGTCTGGCAAGAAGCCTTCGACCGAGCTGTCTCCAAGGATCTTGTCCCCCCGAAACACCGTCCTTCACGCCGTCGCCGATGAATCTAGATCAAATCGAATTTCAGCCTGATACAATGCTCTACCATCTAGGGCCATCTTTGACCTCACAACCTCTGCCTACCTTGTTTTACTTCGCCTTGTCGGGTCCATCATCTCTAACAGAAAATCCCTACAACCAACTGATCACATTCTTGCCCCCTCAAATCCCCATCCATATTTTCTCTCTTGATTTACCCTTGCATGGAAAGGGCCAGGATCCAACACAAGCTCTATCCCATTGGGCCCTTGAGTTCCAACAAGGTAGGGACCCGATCGCAACCTGGCTTCGTCATGCAGAAGCAGCCATTGAATTTGTCTTGGTGCAAGGATGGGTCCGAACATTGGCTGTAGCAGGGCTCTCTCGGGGGGCCCTCGTAGCCTCGTTGCTAGCCGCCAAATGCCCTGACATCTCTTTCATGCTGGGACTAGCGCCTCTCCTGTCGTTGGCAGACGCCACCGAATTCAGATCTATGGAGGCAAACCCGATGATACAGCCCTATAATGCCTTTCACCTACTCTCTCAACTTTGTCGACGTACAATTCGCCTATACATTGGCAATCACGATACACGCGTCAGGACAGAACAAAGCTTTCGTTGGACTCAAGCACTTGTACACCAAGCTCTCATTCAAAGTTATCACCCTATTCCTATCGAGCTCATCATCACTCCATCCATCGGTCACATGGGCCATGGGACATCTCCTCAAGTATTCCAAGCAGGCGCCCTCTGGCTGTCTCACCACCTTGCCTTATGAAATCTCGGCTCTTCATCTCCGCCTGCGAATCGAGTGGAGATCTTCTGGGAGCCAGCCTCATCTCGGCCCTTTACAAACGCTCTCACTCCCTCCACATCGAGGCCACAGCAGGCCCAGAGATGCGGCGACAAGGCTGTCTTCCAGTGTTCTCTATGGAGTCGTTCCAAGTCATGGGCTTTGTCGACATCGTCAAGCATCTACCCAGACTCCTTGTTTTGTTTCGAAATGTTCGTGATCATATCTTAACAACACGCCCCCACCATGTCATCACTATCGACTACCCCGAATTCCACCTTCTTTTAGCAGCTTCACTTCGAAAATGGGGCTACCAAGGCCAACTCACCCACTATGTATGTCCATCAGTCTGGGCTTGGAGGAAAAGCCGCATCACCTCTTTGGCTCGTCACTACAACCAGCTTCTGACCCTTTTTCCCTTCGAGTCTGCTTGTTTTGCCCATACATCCCTCCCCACCCATTTTATCGGCCACCCCCTTGCAGACACCCCTCCCCTACCCTCAACAAGAGATCCTCACCTGCTCGCCTTATTTCCAGGCAGTCGTAGATCAGAGATTCAACGGACCTACCCATATCAAATAGCGGCAGCAAGACAGCTCCAACGGATTCATCCAGAAATCAAAATTGCTATTTCCGTAGCTTCTTCAAACCTCCTAGACACCCTTCAAAAACTCACATCTCCAACCCAAGTCACCTGGATCTTTCAGGAGAAGAAATCTCACCTCATGCAAACCTGTCACGTGGCGATCGCCACTTCGGGCACAGTCACTCTAGAACTTTGTATGCACAAGACCCCCTCCCTGATCACTTACGCCATGCACCCATTTGATGTACTTTTAGCAAAGCATCTCTTCAAAATTCATCTCCCCTTTTACTGCATTGTCAATCTTGTGGCTGGCCAAGAAGTCTATCCTGAACTATTTGGCCCCAACCTACAAACCAATCACCTCCAACAAAAGATCAAGCCTCTCTGGCAGCACCAAGACTTAAGGCTTCATATGCAGGACCAGTGTAGGAAAATCCAAACAACCCTCCACAACCCCGAAGGAGCAGCTCAAACCGCTGCCATCTTAATTTTAGAAGACATTAAAAAACAGATCAGAGTATAATTTTTAAAAACTACATTATACTCGACATATTTATGATTTTATTGCATGGATTTTGCCGTCCCTATAGCAAGAGCTATGGTATATGGAATCAAGCAAAAAATGAGTTTGGATTCAAAAAGGTGGCCTACATAGCCTTAGCCTTCTTTTTACTCATACCTGTATTAAATATTTTACTTTCTTGCGCCTGGGAGCGCTTCACTACAAAGAAAGTCACCGGCCCCCATCACCAAGTCCCCCCACTCAATTCAAAGGGGTCTAACGATTCTTCGAACAACATCCCACCTCTAGACCCTAGAATTCAGAGCCCCCCCTTGCAAAAGGCATATAGCCCCCTTTCTCAAGTTGACGCCGACCTTTTTAATTTAGCCAAAACAGGGGGTACAGAAGAACAAGTGAAACA
>JAGVDZ010000174.1 GCA_020058465.1 Parachlamydiales bacterium
CCTCTTTGTTGAATATGCAAAGATTTCCGATCAAAAGGGATTGGAATATGTCGAACAACCCTGTCACTTACCCCACTTTTGGCATAGCCTTTCTCGGTTTATTGGCTGGAAGTGGGTAGAGCCGAAGACAGAGTGGGTTCTTTTTTTAGATACAGATGAGATTCCCGATGGTCAAGCCATGGCATCGTGGCTGCAAAAGACCGATTTAGGGACAGTTCAAATGATGAAGCTTGCCAATTACTGGTACTTTAAAGATGTTTCCTGCCGCTCCACGGTATGGGAGGACTCTCCTTTATTGGTCCGACCTGGCTTAGTGGACACAAAACTTCTATTGCATCACGATGAGAGAGATGCTCTCTATCGTTATGTAGGAGGGACTAAACAAAGGCAAGTTACAGGGCTTCACGGAGTGCCTATGATCCACCACTACAGTTGGGTGAGGTGTCGAGAGACACTGTTACAGAAAGTGGTCTCTTGGGGACACAAGCAAGACATTGACTGGGCTCTACAGGTGGACAAGATTTGTTCAGAGGCCAGCCCTTCTCATGATTGTATTCACGGGTATCCTTTGGAATATGTGCCTATGCACTTCAAATTTGAACAACCCCCCTTGCCATATTTAGATCAGCCGGCTGTTATTCGATTGGGGAAGAAAGAGGTGATTCAACAGCTGGGGGAAGAAATTCCTTGGTGGATGAGGCTGAAAAGAAGATGGGGGCATCGAGCTTCGAGGAGGGCTTGATTTTAACCTGTTCATTGGTCGATAATTTGCAAAGTTTTTGGTCCTATTTTCGCACCGGTAGCTCAGTTGGATAGAGTACCTGGCTACGAACCAGGGGGTCAGAGGTTCAAGTCCTCTCCGGCGCAATGCGCTTGCAATCGTTTCCATCGGGTCCTGTCTTGACTAACGCTTATGGCGTTGCCTGCCTTCAGACTGGCTTGGCGGGGATCGTGGATCCGGCGCCAGGCTCTTGGGATGCGCTGGCCCGATGGCTCCGAGGTTACCAGGCCGTGTGGATTGCCTTGACCCACTCTCATTGGGATCATATTGGGGATCTTTATCGGGCCCAGCATGCACTTAAGGTGCCCGTTTGCGTCCACTGCCTTGATGCGTATAACGTCAGGTCCCCTGGTTCTGACGGAGTGGGGACTTCGTATACGGTTCAAGCGACTCAAGTTGACCTTCTTTTAGAAGAAGGACACCGATTAGAGTGTGGGCATCTGTCGTTTGAAGTGCTTCACACACCGGGGCATACTCCCGGGAGCCTTTGCTTATATGAAGCGAAGGAAAAGACGCTGCTGTCGGGAGATACCCTGTTTCAAGGGGGACACGGCCGGGTCGACTTGCCGACAGCAAATCCGGCAGCCATGAGGACCTCGTTAAAGAGACTAGCTCAGTTACCTGTCGATACAAGGATTTTTCCAGGGCATGGCGCGTCGACGACTTTAGGACAAGAAATTTGGTTGCAACAATATCGAGATAAAAAGAGGTGATCATGAGTCTAGTAGGTAAGATGGCCCCTGAATTTCAGGCCAAAGCCATTGTTCAAGATAAAATTGTCAGCGATTTTTCTCTCTCTGACTGGCTTGGTAAATATATTATTTTCTTTTTCTATCCGTTGGACTTTACTTTTGTCTGTCCGACAGAGCTACATGCGTTCCAAGATTCGATTGAAGCGTTCGAAGAGAGAAATGCTGTTGTCATCGGCTGCTCTGTCGACAGCTGCTTTTCTCATTTAGCTTGGAGAAATGTGCCGAAATTAGAGGGGGGAATTGAGGGGGTCAATTATCCAATTGTTTCCGATATTCATAAGCAGATTGCCAAGAGTTATGGAGTTCTTCATGAAGAGGAGGGGATTGCCTTTCGAGGTCTTTTTCTGATCGACCGAAATGGGATTGTCCGTCATCAAGTTGTGAATGACCTTCCTCTTGGACGTTCTATTGCAGAGGTTCTGCGGATGTTAGATGCGCTCATCTTCCATGAGAAGTATGGAGAGGTGTGTCCTGCCAATTGGTCGGAAGGGAGGAGGGCCATGAGACCAGACCAAGAGGGGCTTTTTGCTTATTTCCAGCAAAGTGGGGGTTATCCCGAACGCAATCAATGAACACGACGGACGCTTTGCGATGTGAGGTGATCGTAGAGATCTTTTTGGGAGGTAATTAAGATACTCTTATGAATATCGCAGATTTTATCAACCTCCAGGAGGATCATTTCTTGGCTCATGCCGGGCATACAGAGAGCGCTGATGGGAGGTGCCGTTTTGAGATACTGGCACCCCGCCCAGTAATCTTTCTCGCTGAGTCCCTCTGACTCGACTCTAAAAAAGATGACATTCCTATTATAGAGAATAGCTTGAATAGCAAAAAAAAGGCCTTCGCTATCTTCTGGGGGATGTCCCAATACGTGGACTACTTGGGGTAAAGTTTCGAGATGGTGAGGCGTACGAAGTTGTCCTTTTTCTGCCTCCCCAAATAAAGCGATCGTGTGGCGTTTCATAGAGTTGATGGTGGTTCCTTTCTACTCCATAAAATAATGACAACTTTCTATCAACCTCGACATTATTATGACACTCTAGGACAAAGTGCGCTGGACCCAGGCTTCAATTTCCAAGAGGCGATTATACTTACAAACCCTCTCAGAACGGCAGGGAGCTCCCATCTTCACTTGAGGTGCACCTAAGGCCACTGCAAGATCGGCAATTGTTGTGTCTTCTGTCTCACCTGAGCGATGAGAGATGATGGGAGTGAGTTGGTGTGCTTTGGCGAGTTTGACCGTTCCAATTGTTTCACTTAAAGTGCCAACTTGGTTTACTTTAATTAAGATTGCATTGGCAACCCTTTCTTGAATGCCTTTTTTTAGCCATTGAGTTTGTGTTGCAAAAAGATCATCTCCGACGATTTGAATCGTATTGCCGAGGTGTTGAGTCAGGCGAGTCCATCCAGCCCAGTCCTCCTCGTCGAGCCCATCTTCGATCGAGATAATCGGGAACTCTTGGGTCAACTCAGCCAGGTGTTGGATGATTTGTTCGGAGGTGGCAAGGTTGGATGGAGCGTGAGTCGTCCAAGAGGAGGCAGCCACATCTAAGGCTATAGAGATTTCGTCTTGGGGTTGATAGCCTGCTTGTTCAATCGCTTGAAGGAGAAGATGAAGGGCTTCTCGATCCGATTGGAGGGGAGGAGCTACCCCCCCCTCGTCGCCGACAGATATAGGGAGATTTCGATCTTTCAAAATTATTTTCAGCGTATGATAGACCTCCGATCCCCAGCGTAGAGCTTCCCGGAATGAAGGAGCCTTATGAGGCAAGATCATGAACTCTTGGAACAAAAGACCGTTGTTAGCATGCATGCCCCCGTTGATGAGATTCATCAACGGCTTAGGGATAGACCACGAGGCTGGGTTAGGCGTGAGCGATGCGAAAAGAGGTTTCCCAGATACGGCGGCAGCGGCGTGGGCCACAGCAAGAGATACACCTAAGATGGCGTTGGCACCAAGTCGCCGTTTATTCGGCGTTCCATCTAGCTCGATCATTGCTTGGTCGATGCCCTGTTGATCGCAGACAGAAAACCCCTTGAGCCTTCGATAGATGTCGTGTTCCACATGGTGTTTTGCTTTCAAGACACCATGACCTTGGAATCGTCGAGGATCCAAATCTCTTAATTCGAAGGCTTCCTTGGCCCCTGTTGAGACGCCCGATGGGACACAGGCCGAACCTACATGCCCACCTTCAGTTGTGACAATGACCTTCAACGTAGGCCGGCCTCTAGAGTCGAGGATTTCGAGAGCGTGACATGAGGTAATTTGGCTCAAAATTGACGACACTCTCTTAGTTATGCAAAACCTTTTGGTCTGTAGCACACCGCAATATAATGATCAATCCCAGGTAGGGCGACTTGGAGAGCTCAGCCCTTCTCGAAGAGTCAAGTAAGACTCGTAGCGCATCTTAGAAGTAGTTTGATTTTCGAGGGCGAGCTTCAGAGCACATCCAGGCTCTTGCGTGTGGGTGCAGTTTTTAAACCGACAAGGAAGGGAAAAGAGGTCCCGGAAGTGGAGTTTGAGATCTGCCTCTTCTAATTGCCATAAGCTGAAACTACGAATGCCGGGGGTATCGATACAGTAGCCCCCTTCCTTTAAAGGTAACAACGTGGTGGTTGTTGTCGTATGGGACCCTTTTTGTGTTTTGATTGTGATCTCTTCTGTTTTTAAACAAAGACCAAAGGCGCTGTTCAAAAGAGAAGACTTGCCAACGCCTGACTGGCCTGAAACGACAGAGGTCTGATGTTGAAGACGTTGTTTGAGCTCGTCGATCCCTTCTAAGGTATAGGTGCTTGTGAGGACAACGGGGTAGCCAAGGGCTCGATAGGTGGGAATCAAAGTCTCCAAGATCCAAGGGCGGCTTTCGTCGTCTATCAAATCACATTTATTGAGGATTAAAAGAGGCTTGAGCTTGCCTTTTTCTGCTGCGATCAAGTAGCGATCTATCAACGAGGGCTTGATAGGGGGATCTTTGATGGAAAGGACAATCACAAGCTGGTCAATGTTAGCGGCGATCAGCTGCTCTTTATGGCCCGAGATATCGGTGCGTGATAAGACTGAATAGCGAGGCTCGATAAAGTGGATCGTCCCCTGGTCAGACGATGAAGGGACAAATAGAACAAAGTCACCGACTGTTAAGAGGTTTTTAGAGAGGAGATGATCTTGCTTGAGAGAGCCCTTCAACGAGCAATGATACAAGAGGTCCCCATGGGCCACCTGGATCGATTCACGTGTAATTGAAAGGACTTTCCCTTTGAGTGCATCTGAGACCTCGGGAGACAGGGGTTTGATCTTATTTTGATCACTTTTTTTGAACTGCGATCGATCGGTGGCTTGGATTTGACGGCGCCACTTTTTTCCTTCTTTCCGATCTTTTTGATGAAAAGCCTCCTCTTCGTCATACCCTTTCATATAGAGGGACGCAATGCGTAGAGTAAGATTGCGCCTGCTGCCGACACGTTGAGTGAATTTGTTTGCATTGACATGGGGATGGCCATGGGCATGCCGTGAGGATAAGCCCACCTGCCGACCCCTTTTGTTTCATGTCCCAAGATTAAGGCTTGGGGGTGTGGCGAGGTGCTTTGTTGAAAAGGCTTTCCCTGCACATCTGCGATGGTCACTTCAAAGTGTCTTTGTCTCCACGTCTCGATGAGTTCATCGGAACTCACTTCGATCACTGGGATCATAAAGGTGGCCCCTTTAGCAGCTCTCAAGGCCTTGTCGTTATAAGGATCGACAGAGCCCTTTGTCGTCGCTACACAGTCCCAACCGAGCGCAGCTGCGCTGCGGATCAAGGTCCCCATGTTCCCAGGATCTTGGATCTGATCTAAGACGAGCATATGATGACATCTGTCCCAAGAGGAGGTAGAGGGGATATCGACGATCGCTGCCCATCCATCCGATGTTGTAAGCCCCGACAGCTCTACAAATGAAGAGTGGTGGACAAAGGTTGTCGGGGCGAAGAGTCCTAAACGGGAAGAGATCTCCTTAAGATCTTCTCGTAAAATGAATCTTTCAATAGGGTGAGGATATTCTAGAATCATCCGTTTGCCTACGAGAAGACATTTTTTTTCTCGAAGGCGCTGCTCTTTGTCTTGTCGTAGGCGCTTGCCCCTTTTTACGATCGAGATATACACAAATGCGAAGTTATTTGTGGTATTTGGTATAGGGTTGGAAATGCGACTCATAGATTCATTTTGGAAGAAATTGTGGCTCCCCTCTTTAATCAGAAGGATTCTTTTTTTATCTATTATCTTTTTAGTTTTACCTTATTTGATCCAATCTTGGGTCTTATATCGGCAAGAATACCAAGAAAAGGTGTTTGAAGTAAAACATTCTATGGAATTGATTGGGAGGGCTCAAGCGGCTCTTCTAGAAGAGCGTTTTGAAGCAGCTTGGGACCTTCTCAAGAAAGATCCTCATATTGGGATCCCAATTCCTCATCAAGAGTCTTTTCCACCTCAATGGATCGAAGTCCATCCTCAAGAAATTTGGGTCGCTGCCGTCGAAGAAGGGGAGGGGAGAGCTCTTGTGATATCGACAGATCCCCTGTTTCGATTTCTTGAACAGGTTGAAAACAATCTCTACAACCTCACCATTGGGATCCAGGACACAACGGGCAAGGTGGTGGCCGGGGAGTGGGTTCAGCATGGGATTCATGCTTGTTTTCCTCTCCAGCCGACCCATTACAAGCTTTGTCTGAGTCTCCCTTCTTCGGGCCTTCAAAGTTTACATCGAGCTCGGTTTTTCACCCACGTCTACATAACGCTTGGTTTGATTGCTCTGATTGGGGGGGGCTGTCTTAGCCTTGGGGCGCGACTCTTCACTCGTCCTTTAGAGCATCTCCTTTCTGTGATGCATCAGCGTGGGGAAGGGGCGATGGATGCTCGCTATCACCCCTACCGTTTCGGATTTGAGATTAACGATATTGGACATCATTTCAATATGGCGATGGATCAGTTAGTGGTTGCCGAAGAAAAAATGCGCCAGGAGCAGAAAGAGAAGTGGGCTCTTCTTGAAGAGATGGCCATGGCCAAGAGGGTGCAATACAGGCTCTTGCCGACAGACCCATTTTTCTATCCTGTGACAGCTCGATTTGCACCGGCGGAGCAAGTAGGGGGCGATTTTTACGATTATTTCAAAGCGCAAAATGGTCGTCACTACATCTTGGTTGCTGACATTGCTGGAAAAGGTCTTTTTGCTTGTCTCTATTCACTGATCCTGAAGACAGCTTTTCGAAGTGCACAAGGATGTGCTCAAGATCTTTTCTCACTGTTGCAGCATGTGAATCGTTGTTTTTGTGATGATGTAAAGGACACAGGGATGTTTGCGACCCTCTGGATTGGGGAAATGGATCCGGTCACTCGAACCCTTTCTTTCAGCTCGCAAGGCCATCCCCCTGCTTACCTCGTTCGTGACAGGCAGATAAGCCCTTTGAAAACAGAAGGGATCCCCCTCGGGGTGACTGAAGAGATCACAATCGATGTAAAGACCCTTGTGCTTGAGCCCAAGGATCGTCTTGTGATGTACACAGATGGAATTATCGAAGCCCACTCTCAAGAAGGCAAGCTCTATGGTTTGGGCCGCTTAAAGGAGTTGTTGCTGCATCGACAAGAAGGGGGGCTCGATCAGGTAGCCGACCTGATTATGCAAGACGTGATGGCCTTTGAGGGGACTGCCCCGAGGCATGATGATATTGCTCTCATCGTTATGCAGGTAGTATGAAAGAACGCTTCTCAAGGTTACGTGAGGGGGGCTGGGAAGATCCGCTTTAAGATTTCTTCTTTAGACACAAGACATTCGTCAATGGCCACTTTCTCGGCTTCTTGAAACAGTTGACGCCATCGGGGTCCTTGGGGGATCCCCCGATCGATTAAATCTTGAGGGTCGATCCATTTTTGTTGTTCAACCATATGCTGAATATAGGGTCGCAATGTGTCTCGGCGTTGTTCGTGGGAGAGTCGTTTTGCTGACTGATCAAGGGGTCCTAAATGAGCTTGTTCGATGGCGAGCACCCAGGGACTTTTGGGATCGGCATAGAAGTGGGTCCACGCGTACCTGTCTTGGGGTGGGAGGGTTTGAAATCGGAGGAGAAATTGGATAAAAAGACAATCTTTGTTCGAGAGTTTAAGTTGATGGCAAAGGTCACTCCCCCCTTGCACAGTAAGATTGGGGAAGAGGAGGGCGATGAATGCGATGAAAGGGGCATCAAACGGGTAAGCTCGATAGGGTTTGAGTCGTTGTTTAAGCTCTCCTGGACAAAGGGCGCGTAGCGAGGGAAAGATTTCTTGGAGCAGTGTTAGTGCATGGAGGTTCTCGAGCATAGCATCGAGGACTTGGAAGTTGTGGGCTTTTTTGAATTCTTGAACAATCCGTTCGATCGCGATGGCGGGCAAAAGGAGAGGGGCTACTTGGTAAATGGCCTGGAGTGTACTTGGCTCCATTGTCAACCCAAATCGGCAAGTAAGGCGGGAAGCTCGGATCATTCGGAGGCGATCTTCTTGTAATCGGTCCAATGGATTGCCGATAGCCCTGAGTACACCTGCTTTCAAATCTTGTTGTCCCCCGACAAAGTCAAGAACTTTGTTGTGAAGAGGGTCGAAAAAAAGGCCATTGATCGTGAAGTCTCGTCGTTTGGCATCCTCTTCGGCGCTGGAGAACAAGACTTGTTGGGGGTGTCTACCATCTTTGTAACCGAGGTCTTGGCGGAACGTGGCGACTTCAAAAGGGTGATCGTGCACGATGACGAGGAGGATGCCGAATTTGATGCCGATGGGCACTGTCTTGCTAAACAGGGTCTGAATGACTTCGGGGGGCGCATTGGTTGCGATATCGATGTCATCAGAAGGGACTTGGAGGAGAAAATCTCTTACCCAGCCGCCGGCAAAGTAGGCGATAAATCCGGCTCGGTGGAGTGTTTCGACAATGGTTTTAGCGTCCGAGTATAGGTCCATGCGAGCTTGCCTTAAGAGCGATCGCATCGCTCTTAAGGCATTATACTAAAAAAGAATATATACACAAATGACACGGCTAATAATATAAAAAATATTTTATATCAGTAAATGATGTAATCGCTATTTTTACTCATATTAAAATACATAATCTATTTAAACGAGTAAACAAATTTATAATAAAATCTAGACCGAAGCTAATCTTAGGGTTGGAATTTTTTCTGACAAGCATGGTACAATCCTCTCCGAATATAAGGTTTTTTGCTATGATGTCTTCGCGCCCTCCTCCTATTGTCTCTCAACCCTCCTCGTTGGATCGACCCCAAGAGAACTGTTTAGTTCATTTGATCCGGGTGGTGACTCGGGCGGTGTGGCGGTGTTTTGTGGGGATCGGTAGTTTTTTTGCCCGTCTTTTTTGGGGAGGGGCCTCTTCTCAGTCTTTAGTAGGGAGAATGGAGGCTGTGGTGCCTAGTCGTCCTAGCTTAAATAGTTCTCCTTCGATCCGGAAGGAGCCTGTTCCTACGGGGATGTCTCCGGTGTCAGCAATGTCTTTGTCTGCCAGTCGTGATGTCGACTCAACCACATCGAGTCAAAGAGATCCAAGCTTGCGTTGGATCGATCACTACAGTGCAGGGAGGTTGGAGGTGGTTGCGGGGGGCGGTGATTTGGATCACCTCACTTCAGTGGCCAACCTTTCGCAGAGTTTGCGTCGACTGCTGTTATTGGACCCGCTTCGAGAAATCCAGAGTGACGTGACTCAGTTAGGAACCCGGCTTTCATTTCTTAAGGTAGTTTCTGTAATATACAATTCTGCTCATGATGCTGCAGTGGCTGAAAATTATGTTGGCAGTTTGATTTGTCTTAAAGCTGCAAATGATGATGAAGAAGACACCCTATTTCAAGATTGCGAAGCGACTCTTTCCGTGCAGCAAAAAATAGATTTTTTTAAGAACCAAATGGGCGCACTAGAGTTACCAGAAAGGTTTGATTTAAGAGAGCAATTTGAAACACGTCTCTCTCAGATCTCGAATCCGGGTGTCTGTAGTCAGTTAAAGGTGATGTTATTACAGGCTTTTGTTAGACGTTATTTATTGAAAATTGAAACTCAATTATGGCTTCGAGCAGATCCGAGGCTAGGGTTTGCTGCTCCTAGAGCGACGATGGAGCGCACCATAGCCGGACGATCCTATTTGAGAGCTATTGAGGGTACGGGCAGGTACACGGAGCTGGCTACGGCTTTGGGAGCCACGAAGATCACTTCCGCAGACTTTGAAAGATTTGTCGAAGATTACTTGAATTGTAGGATCCTCAATGGTTTAGTCTTGGGAGCTGCGCTAGAGGCTTCTGTAGATCAACGGGACTGGCCATCGGTGTATGATCATTCGGGTCAAATTGCTTGGGGTGTTCCTTTAGCCGTACAAACCAAATTAGAGAGGTTGTTGCAGACAGAATGTCTGGGTACAGGGGACAGGCGTGTGTTGAGTTTGGATCGGGGTGTATTGCGTGGGACGACTCAGGCGATTAGAGAAGAGGATTCTTTGGTAGAACGACTAGGGGCGGTTTTCCCAAGGTTCTTTAAGGAGGGTTGGGAGAAACAGGGACCTTGGAAGATCGTCAAGGATGAAATAGGGCGTTATTCTCTTCTCTTCACCGGAGATTGTGAGGGCGTACAACGTCCCCCCCTTCTAGTTGACTTCCTCAGTGGGTTGTCCCTGCTTCGAGAGGTGTGGTTTCTGGGAATGCATATTCAGGCTCCGAGGGATTTGGGTTGTCTGGATAACTCATTGATAGAGTCTCTTGTGGCCTCAAGATTGCCAGAATATTTGAAGAAGAATGCAGGTGTGTCAGAGCAGGATGCTCGTGGAGCGATCAGAAAAAAGATCAACTCTCAAGCTGGTTGGGAACTGAGTGGACCAGATAAGGGTCAAGGTTGGAGCTCGGCTGCTTTTGTAGCGGCTCAAATGAAGGTGGCTGGCGAGTTGAATCTCGATTCTTCCTGCTCAAACGCTGAACAGCAGTTCACTTTGGCGTTACGTCGGCAACGAGATCAGATGGCCGAGAGTTTCGGCGACGTTTTTGTTCAAAGATTCCCCGATCGAGCTGAGTTGAGGGAGCTTGCTGTGGAGTTGTTGAAGGTCCCTACCAGCCTTAAAGCTTGTCGCCTTTTGCAGGAACATTTGTACAAGGTAGGTTTGGGCAAGCGTGCAGGGACAGTCTTCTTAGGTGGAGTGGAGTCTTTGGAGTGGATAGCCTCTACATTAGATAGGCTAGTGGATTTTCAGGAGGTGTTGTCAGAACATCCAGACATCCCTCCTTCGACGATCAAGTGGGGAGCCAAGGAGCTTCAGCCTCCGTTAAAAAAATGCATCAGCAATGGATCTGGCGCAAATGTACCTCTCAAAGCACGGTATCTTCAACTAGAGCCTTTATTACAGAGCCTTCTTTTTCAAGAGATAACAGCTGTTCCAGAGACGCTCTTGCAGAGCCTGGATGAGCGAAGGCATCTCCGTTGCTTGGCAGTTGGGTATGCAGAGACCGAGAAAGGACGTTCTCTAGGGAATCAATATAGTGTCCCTTTGATGTTTTCAGATAGGGAAAAGCGGGTAAAGTCAGCACAGCTTACCGAGCGGAGTTGGGTTTTGCCAGGCTCTGTCTTTTTTAAGCTTGAGGATCCTACTCCTGAAAATATACAGAAAGTCAACCAACTGTGGGAACGCCTTAAGCTGAACCCGGTTCACAGTAACGAACCTAAGACTCTTATGGAATATCCTAATCGAACAGGGGAGCCCCAGCATCAGCATGGAGCCGGTCTTTCGATCTCGCAATTTCGATTGATGGAGGTCTATTTAAGAGGGACTCAACAACTTTACGGCGTATGTCCGAATGGGAATCTTCAAGATCTCCTCACCTCTTTCCGAGATAGAGTTCAAGTAAGTCGGCAACAACTCAAAGATCTGATCGGGAGTGTGTATCCGGAGAGGGAGATTCGAGCGTTGCCACAGGGGTGTCAATCAGGCGTTGCGTCGCTAAAAGGGGCCCTGGAGCAATATTCCTTACGGGATGTGGCAGGCGCTCCTTCCTTAGAAGAGCGCGGGGCAGATGTTACAGCGATTGCAGCATATCAGCAGAGGCTGGTTCAGAGCAGTAGGTCGGAAGTTGGCCTGTTGGTGAGGGATCATTTTGAAATAGGGTTCCCCCTATATTTATCTTCTCAATCCGACCCAGGGAAGCTCTTTACTCAGCTGTTTGCTTTAAAACCTGGCGAATCAGCGTTGTCTCAGGCAGATCAATTTGCTTACGCGCTGTTAATGAAAACAGTTCCACAGAATGGCAACAATAAACCAGAAATCGAAATCTATACCGGGAATGAAAGGGGTACAACCGACGACAGACAGGCTAGGGCAATAGAGACTGCGTTGGCGCGGGCTTTCATCAGCCGACAGGCTAGGGCAATAGAGACTGCGTGGACGCGGGCTTTTGATGTGATCACATCGACCGGTTTGTACAAACAGCTCATGGACCCTGTTACAAGGACCGAAGCTCAAAGGGGCGTGGTGCGGGCCTATCTTGCTATTGTTCAGGATGTAGCTTTTCTAAAAGTGAGGGATTTGCGATGCCGAAGAGAAAATGGAGGCGAGGCCACTGCATATTCAGCCGAAGTGAACTTATATCGTTCGGTTCTTGCCTTATTGAGGGGTTTTTTTGAGGGGAGTGATCAGCTTGCAACGAGAGGGGATCCAGATGAGCTCCTCACTAGTTTGCATCTATGCATGTTGAAAGGTACGGCTCTGAATACTGTGGATAGTCGACATCCGTGGAGATCCTATACCACCTTCCTGGCGGAGGTGAGTTTTTTCGGTGGTCCACAAGCGGCTAGGGAACGGAATCTGGTAGACATGGGTGGGTGGAGTGATAGCGCGCTTGCAC
>JAGVDZ010000085.1 GCA_020058465.1 Parachlamydiales bacterium
ATCGATGTGATGATCAAAAATGGAGAAAAGTGTCTATCTGGACAGCAGAGTGGTTAAGGTTGACTACGGCGGTGGAAGGTAGTGAAGAGGGTCTTTGCGTCTTTGGAGGAGATACCAGGGGTAGAGGCGATCTCTTCGAGGGTCGCTTCTCGGAGGCGTCGGACACTTTTAAAATGGGCAAGGATCTTCTTTTTTTTAGCAGCTCCAATACCAGGGACTTTGTCAAGCTCAGATTCGGTGAGCTTTTTTTGTCTCCTTTTTTTGTGATAGCGCAAAGCACTTCGGTGGGCTTCGTCTCGGATCGATTGAAGAAGGAATAACGCCGCTGAACGAGGGGGGAGAAGGTAGGGTTTAAAGGAGTCTGGCTTGTAGACTTTCTCTTGTGTTAGTCCCCGATCATGTCGACTTTTTTCTTTAGCCAAGGCAATGAGATCGATGGTGACGATATCGAGCTTGGATACTAGGTCCATGGCTAAGTGGAGTTGTCCTTTACCTCCATCGAGGATGAGGAGGTCGGGAAGGGTTTCTTCTTGTTTGGCGCGCGTCAAGTGACGCTCTAGCGCCTCTTTCATCGAGTTGTAATCTTCTGATTGTTCGCTATGTCGAATCTGGAATAGACGCTGCTGTTTGGGATCTTTGATCCCTTCTAAAAAAGAGACAAGTGCGGCGACAGGATGAGATCCTGCAAGATGGGAGGTGTCTAGACACTCGATCCGCGCAGGATATCTCGATAGACTTAGCAGTTCTTGTAGTTGCAAGAGTGCTTGCTCTTGTTCCTCTCGTCTCCGAGAGGATTGATGTAAGAAGGCCTCAGCATTGCGATTGGCCATCGACAAAAGCTCTTTGTGTTCTTCTTTTTTGGGTAGACAAATGGGGATCTGAAAGATCTCTTGCAAATTCTTTGAGTCAGGAAGAAGGAGGGGGACAAAGAGTTTGGAAGGGATCGGGTGGGTGGTATAGTGTTGAAGGAGAAAAGAGGTGATTAGTCCATCCAAGAGACAAGGCTCGAAGGTGTCGAGAAAGTAAGGATATTGTTGGATTAGATCTTTCGTTTGGAAAGAAAGGAGGGTTAATGAAAGCCAATGACCTTGTTTTGCGATGCCCAACACATCGCACTTGATCCCTATTTTGAAGGCGGTTTTCTGTGCCGCTATGATCTCTGTTAAATGTTGTATTGTTTCATAGAGAGTCTGAGCTCGTTCATAGTGCATCGATGCCGATGCTTGCTCCATCTCTTTATGCAGGTCTTCTAGAAGAGACGGGTCCTTGCCCTCGAGGAACCGACAGGCCCCATCGACGAGAGCTTGGTACTCTTTTTGCGTGCAAAGATTTCGACAAGGACCCAGGCAGCGCTGCATGTCATAGAGAATACAAGGTCGAGTCCGGTGATTGAACTCAGTATTCGAACATTGACGTAGCGGATAGAGCTTGATGAGATGCTCGTAAGCTTTTCTTGCTGCATGAGCATGGGGGTAGGGACCAAATACTTTACCCTCTTTGGGAGGACGGTGTCGATAGCGGACAAGCTCCACTTTTGGCCACATCTCTTTTGTAATCAAAAGACTGATAAACTGTTTGTCATCTTTAAGAAGGATATTGTACTTGGGTTTATGCTGTTGGATCAGCCTTCTTTCTAAGAGGAGAGCTTCTTTTTCGGTCAGTGTGACGATCGTTTCAATGAAGGCAACTTGTCTGAGAAGGTGGGGAAGCTGGACTCTAGTATCTTGATGTTGAAAGTACTGTAAAAGCCGTGTCTTGATGTTCTTAGCTTTGCCTATATAGAGGATCTCTTGGGTTTGACTTTTCATGATGTATACCCCCGGATCCTTTGGATAGAAGGCTAGTTGCTGTGGATCGAAGTCCATTGCTTTTTCCAAAGGATCAATTGCTCGAGAGCTTCCAAGGGAGTCATTTCGAGTGGGTTGAGTGTATCGAGAGGGGGGCTCCATGGGAGGGTAGCAGGGGACGGTGGTGGGGTAGGGGCAATGTGGAGTTCTCGGAGCTTATCTTTGGCCTTTTTAATCACCGAGGGAGGTAGACCTGCCAGTTGAGCTACATGGATGCCATAACTTTGATTGGTGCCTCCAGGGCGGATGGTTCTCAAAAAGGTGATCCCTTGGGATGTTTCTTTGACAGCCACTTGGTAGTTTTGGACATGAGTATAGTGGGTAGCAAGATCGCACAACTCGGCATAGTGGGTTGCAAAGAGGGTTTTTGCACGTTGGGTGGGTGTACTTAAGAGGTGACAGGCGACCGCCCAAGCGATGGCAATGCCGTCGTAGGTGCTGGTGCCTCTGCCAATTTCATCTAGGATCACAAGAGAGTGGCTTGTCGCATGCTGGAGGATATATGCAGTCTCTGACATTTCAACCATGAACGTCGATTGACCTTGAGCCAAAAGATCGCTGGCACCAATTCGGGAAAAGATTTGATCGACGAGACCTACTGTAGCAGAGGTCGCGGGGATAAACGAGCCGATCTGAGCCATCACGACGAGAAGAGCTACTTGCCGGATATAGGTCGATTTTCCAGCCATGTTAGGTCCTGTAATCACCATCATCTGACGTGTCTCATCGAGGTAGGTGTCATTAGGGATGAACAAGGAGCTGCCGACACTTTGTTCCACCACCGGGTGACGTCCTCCTCGGATATCGAGCGTCAGATTTGTCACAAGAGTTGGGCAAATCCATTGACCCTCGAGGGCAAGGATGGAAAGTCCCGACAGAACATCGATGTAGGCGATGGCACGGGCCACACGAAGGAGGCAAAGAGTGTGGGAGATCACCGCAGAGACAAGCTCTGAGAAGAGTTTTTTTTCAAGCTCTTGGATCTTTTCTTCAGCCCCTAGAATCCTTTTTTCCTAGGCTGCCAGCTCTTCAGAGGTAAAACGTTCATGGTTGACCAGGGTCTGTGTTTTGTGAAGCCAGCTTGGAGCTAGATGGGCTTGTCCTCTAGAAACTTCAATGTAGTAGCCAAAAGCTTTGGTGTAGCCGACTTTCAAGGTTTTCATTTTTGTTTCTTGACGAAGTCTTTCCTGGTATTGAGCAATCCAATTGACGACATGCCGGGACTCTTCTCGAAGAGCTTGTAATTCAGGATGAGCCTTAGATTGGATCGTCTCTTGATCGCCCAACTTTGAGGGGGGTGGGTTGTGAAGGGTTTCGAAGATAGATTGGATCAGAGGGGCTAACTTGTGGACAGAACTTGTTTGAAAAAGGGATAGAGGGGATAGGGCTGTTTCCAAGGCTCTAACCCCTGCAAGAGAGTGGGCCAGAGAAAAAAGCTCTTTGGGTTGGAGTTTACGTCGCAAAGCTCGGTTCAAAAGTCGTTCCAGATCTCGAATCGTTTCTAACGACTTTCTAGCTTGATGAAGTTCGTTTGGATGGTGGATCAATTTGCGTATTGTCTCTTGCCTTTGTTCAAGTTCTTGGATTTGACAACTTGGGTGAAGGAGCCATTGACGAAGGAGTCTACCTCCCATGGGGGTTGCCGTGCGGTCCAAAGTTTCATAAAGAGAATGTCCTGTAGCTGAATCGACAAGTTCGAGATGGAAAAGGGTAGATCGATCGATACGCATGGTATTGTCGAGATGAGAAGCTTCCAGGGTCGTTAGAAAAGAAAGGTCTAAGGAGAGCTCTTCTCGAAGGTAGCATAACAAAGATGCAGCGGCGCGAAGGGCCAAGGGAGAATGGAGATGAAGATTGGCTTCGGGACAATGTTTCAGGAGAACTAGCTGAGAGGAGGCTGTGTCGATCCCTTGCCTCTCGTTACACAGGTAGGTGATATATTGAGAGAGTTTTTGGAAGAACAAAGGCTCTTGTTGGGACAGTACAGAGGTGGTCAAGATTTCTTTGGGGGCAAGGCGGCAAAGCTCATCGATCACCGCCTCTTCAGAGGGGAGGGAAGAGGCCCAAAACTGTCCTGTTGTCAAATCGATCACAGCAAGCCCCCAAGCGGGTTTTTCTGCATCGATCGAAACGAAAAATTGATTCTGCTTGTCTTTCAAAGTAGAGCTTTGAAAATGGGTTGCAGGGGTGATGATTTGGACAATCTCCCTTCGGACAAGCCCTTTCGCCGTTTGAGGGTCTTCGGTCTGTTCCGCAATTGCAATTTTGAATCCCTTTTGGATGAGACGATCGATGTACATATCTGCAGTATGATAGGGGACGCCACACATCGGCACTTGGTTTCTTTCCGTGAGAGTCAGCTGCATTTCTTTGGCGATGATTAGGGCATCGTCGTGGAACGCTTCGTAAAAGTCGCCCAGACGAAACAGGAGAAGAGCATCTTTTGCTTGAGCCTTGCAGGTGGCCCACTGTAGCATCATGGGAGTTGTCATGAGATACCCCTTATACCATGAATAGAACGAAAGATCCAGTGGGGAAAGTCACCTTTGTGACCAGCTGTTGGGAAAGAGATTGGCGCCAGATCTTGATCAATCCGATATACCTATCGAAGTTGCAGATGGCTCATCATATGTATGAATTTGTTGAGACTGTTCTAATTATCAATAATGTTTCTTCCAAACATGAGGTGAAACATTATGCAGATTTAAAGGTGCGAGAAGGTG
>JAGVDZ010000065.1 GCA_020058465.1 Parachlamydiales bacterium
CAAACGCCCCGATTCGTACGCAAAAAACAGGCATTCTATGTTGACCGCGCAATGCCTACCTATGCTGCATTCGAATTTGGGAGGCAACAATCGCAAAGGCACAAGCAACATTCATCGAATTCTTCACACCACATAAGGGGATTTCTACAACCACATCCGCTTCCTGAAGCACCTCATTACTGATACCAAGTTCTTCATTACCAAAAACAAGAGTGCAAGTCATTGGAAATATATAAGAAAAAACAGGGATCGCATCCATACCTGTTTCAACCGCGATAATAGGACGAGGTAGTGATGTAATAGAGGTGTGCTGATGGCATGTAACGAGACAAGAGGCCCCCATCGAGGTATGCTCGACTTTGACGTGGTCGACAAAGGGGGTTTGTCCTCCAAAATGGATCTGCCCGATGCGAAGAGCCTCTGTTGTTCTCAAAATACTACCCACATTATATGCAGAACGAAGGTTATCGAGATAAATCGCGATCGACAAAAAGTCTGCCTGAGGCTCCCTATCCCCCTTCCGGATTGAAGGCAAGAGCTGATGTTCCTTCAAGCTCCATCTAGCTTCTTGAATATGCCAGTGATAGCGATCGGCAACTGCCTTCAATATCGTGGGTGGGGAGAGTTTCACCTTCATCCAAGAAAGCCACGTCAGATATTGCTCAACTAACTCCGCCTTCACTTCACCTTGCTGGACACATTGCTCATACCACACTCGAAGCAACCGAGCACAGTGGCGATGCTGTTGTTTCGTCTCTAATTGAACAAATCTTCTCTTGATGAAAGATATCTCGCCCACACAAGCTCCCGTATCGTTTTGATAGGCTCAAACACAAGAAAGGCGAGAACACCCCCTCAAAAACCAACTTTTGAGTTCATTTTTGTACATAAGTATTCATCTAGAGAGCCTTGAAAAAAAGAAACCCCTTTCTCATCCAGGACAATCAGCTTGGTTGCAAAACCTTGAATCAAGTCCCGGTCGTGACTGGCAACAATAGCTGTCCCTTTGTAATCCTCAAGCCCCCAAGCCAACGCCGCCACAGCCTCTAGATCCAAGTGGTTATTGGGCTCATCTAAAATTAATAAATTGGGTGCTTGTAACATCAAAGAAGCAAGCAGAAGGCGTGCTGTTTCTCCACCAGACAAGGCCGACACCGGCTTAAACGCATCGTCACCCCCAAAGAGCATCTTACCGAGGGCCCCTCGAATTTCTTGGTCAAGTGTGACGCCTGTCTTTCCTTTTAGGTAGTCGAAAGCCGAAATCTTACTTGTCTTATCGACAAGCTCATCGTGGGCTTGGGGAAAATAACCCACTTCGACCGCATGACCCCACTGCATCAGGCCGGAAAAAGGGACAAGCTCTTTAGCAAAGAGACGAAGTAGCGTCGTCTTGCCAAGACCGTTGTTGCCAATCACTGCAATTTTGTCCCCTTTATGAATTTCACCTGACCACCGTTGAATCACTTCTGTTCCCTCTTCATACCCGCCCGATAACTTGGAACACTTGATCACAACTTGCCCAGAAGCTTTTTCAGGATTTGGAAAGCGGATATAGGGACGCTGGATATTCGACTTTTTGAGTTCCATCGGCTGGAGCCGTTGGATCTCCCTCACCCGAGATTGGACTTGAGAAGCTCTTGTGCCAGCGCCAAACTTCGCCACAAAGACCTGCAACTGCGCGATCTTTTTCTCTTTTGCTTTATTGTCCCCTTCAGCTCGCCCCCGAACCGCCATCTTAGTTGTCACCATCGAGTCGTAATTGCCAGGATATAAGATCACCGTCTCGTAATCGATATCAGCAATATCCGTACACACTGCGTTGAGAAAGTGCCGATCGTGACTGATGACGATAAGTACCCCTTGATATTCATGCAAAAATGTCTCGAGCCAACCGATAGAGTTGAGATCTAGGTGGTTCGTCGGCTCGTCGAGAAGGAGCGCCTCAGGATGACCGAAAAGAGCTTGGCAAAGAAGAGCTCTAAACTGTCGATCTGTCGGGACCTCTTTCATCTTTTTGCGATGCAAGTCCAAGGGAAGTCCCATCCCCGTCAAAAGAACTTCTCCCTCCGATTCAGCACTATACCCATCCTCTTCAGCAATGACCTCTTCTAGCTCTCCGAGACGAATCCCCACCTCATCTGTCATCGCCTCTGCCTCATAAAGCTCGTCTCTCTCCTTCAGAGCTTTCCAAAGTCGTCCGTTCCCCATAATGACAGTGTCGATGACCGTCCATTCTCTAAACTCTTCCAAACGTTGCTTCAAAAAGCCTATCTTCTTAGGAAGGTAGACCAAACCCGAAGTCAAAGCCTCGCTACCAACTAACATATTTAAAAAAGTGGATTTCCCAGCCCCATTCGGACCTGTGAGACCATAGCGATGACCCTTGTTAAAGGCCAAATTGACATCTTTAAAGAGGACCCGCCCCCCTATCTCTTTTGAAAGGTCTTCAACAGTAATCATAAATTCGATTTAAACTAAGGATAAAAGAGGGTCGATATTACCATGAACGAGGATGGCCGATCAACTGATTTCCAGGCACTTCTTGCCCTTTTTTTCGATCATCTGGCCCTAGCAAAGGGGGCATCGAACCATACCTTACGAGCCTATCGGGCCGATATCAA
>JAGVDZ010000097.1 GCA_020058465.1 Parachlamydiales bacterium
AATTCGTGAATCAAGTTAACTTCACTTCTCAGTCATCACCGACAGAAAGAGTCTATACTACAGTATCGATCAGTTGCGGCGTAGCAAGCCCCTTCCTTCTTTGCGGAGGTATTCTAAAGGTCGTCACTCCTTTAATCCAAGGGAGCCCACTATCCTTGCCTATTTGTGCCGTGGCCCTCACCTACGTTGCATTGGGAATGATTTTAGCCGTAGGCGCCCTCCTCGCTGCTCGTGGATCTGCTGGATATGCGATCCCACCGCCACCAAATAACCTCCCCCATGTGCCAGCAAGAAACACCCCACCAAGTATGACTGCCCCTATCCCACCACCCCCTCCTTTGACTCCAACAATACCTAGTCGATCCCCACAGCTAAGCACTTCAAACAACAATCTCCTGGGGCCGGCGGTTCAGAATGGACATTTTGTCCCTCTGGCATGGTATGAGAAGTATCACTTAAAACTGCCAGTCCACCTCCAAATACCAAAGACCGTGGATACGCCCTCAAAAAAAGACCTTACTAAGCAGTGGGTGCGAAATCTAGCACAAATCTACCCATTTGGGATTCAAGATCTGACATCTGATGAACTCCCTTTTACGGTTAGCAAAACCGAGGCAGAACATTCCTTCCGACAGTTTTTCACCAGTTACACTGAGCAAAGGCAAAAACAGACCTTTCAGAAACCACCAAGTGTAATGACGAACACTTTCCTAGAAAACTTTATCCAACAAAGAAGACCCTTACTCGAAGAATGACCTTCCGCATTCAAAGGGCCCTCCTTGGCTTTTTCTTTTTGAGGTAGGTGTCAATCCCATCGGCAATCCCCCGAGCTAATTTTTCTAGATATAGCTTTTCTTTTAAATTTCTCCTTTCCCCTGGATGAGTCACGAATCCACCCTCAATTAAAATGGAGGGCATCGCAGACTCTCGGATCACGTAGAAATTATTTTTTTTTACCCCCCTCGAGATCGCCTGCGTCCTTCGGATCACCCCTTGCAAAACCAGATTCGCCAGCGCAAGGGAAGCTTTCATCTTGACTCGCGCTGCAGGAGCTCCATGATAAAACACCTCCACCCCCGATGCTGCCGTATTTTGAGAGGCATTGAAATGGATGCTCACAAAAAGATCGCTGTGAGCTTGGGTCGCAAGCTCTACTCTTTTGGATAAAGGGACAAAGGTATCGGTAGTGCGGCTCATCACAACACGATAGCCTAATTGCTCAAGGTAGCGCTTGGTTAACTTGGCTGTTTCCAAACAAAGTCTTTTTTCTTCACAAAATGGACGGTGAGCTCTAGCTCCTCGATCACGTCCTCCATGCCCCGCGTCCAGAAGAATCGTGTATGAAGCCGCCTGCCCAGGCAAGAGTGTCGACGCCATCGACGAGCTGCGAGGGCTTCGCTCCTTCAAGCCAAACACAGTCTGGAGGGGCAATAAACTAAAGACGAGGGCTATGTAAATCAGAACGTGCCCTCGTATCTTCATGAGAGCCCTTGTAAAAGGGTTTTGGTCACCTCGACATCGTCAAAGGCAATAGTGTAATCTGAAAATTGCTGCAAGGGTTCGTGTCCCCTGCCCGCAATCAACACCCCATCTTTAGGCCGTGCTAGAGCCAAAGCTTGTTGGATCGCACGGCCACGGTCGAGCTCGACATGGTAGGGTCCTTGCATGTGGGCCTCAATCATCTTGACGATGTCGAGAGGGTCTTCTCTCCTAGGGTTATCATTCGTCAAAATTGTGTAATCGGCCCATCTGGACGCTGCCTTGGCCATCCCCTCTCTTCTTTCCAAAGGACGCTCTCCACCACAGCCAAAGACAACGATCACTCTTTGCTGAGGCAGCCAACGAAGCTGTTGCAGTGCCTGCTCAAGGGAAGGGCCAGAATGGGCAAAATCAACCCAAACCCGAAACGGAGCCTTCGAGGTAATTTCTTGAAGACGTCCCGGCACAGGCAAGAGGGTGGTAAGGTGGCCGATCCCCTCTTTAAGGTCGTACCCCATCATCACAAAGGCTGTAAGAGCTCCCACAGCATTCAAGCGATTATACGATCCTAACATGGGAAGTTCGATTGGGTAGGTGTGGCCCCGGTAAGAAACAGCCGACGGGGGCAGGAACTGCAGATCTGCTTGGGGAGAGCACCCGTAAAGGAGATAGGGGCAAGAACCTTGGATTTTTTTCAACCAAGGATCGTCTGCACAGTAGACAGCGCCCCGAAGCGGTTTTTGAAATAGGCGAGCTTTGGCTTCAGCATATCGTTCCATCGTCCGATGATAGTCGAGATGATCGGGCAAGAGGTTGGTGAATAAGGCGTAGTCAAACTCGATCTGATCTACCCTTCCTTGATCAAGTCCATGAGATGACACTTCTAAAATGGCCCCTCGACATCCTGCCTCCACCATCTGGCGTAACCGTTTTTGGTTGTAAGATGCTGTATGGGTTGTCAAGAAGGAGGCAGATCGAGATCGCCCCGTCCACGTTTCAATCGTGCCGATAAGTCCTGTGGCCAGCTTTTCTTGCTCTAACAAATGTTGTAACATGTATGTGGTTGTCGTCTTTCCCTTCGCCCCTGTAACCCCCCAGATGGTCAGCTTGCGCGAAGGAAATCCATAGAGAGCCGCTGCAATCAAAGCTTCAAAACGGGCTGGCTCTTTCAGCTGCCATTGAGGCAGATCGCAGGCCGGTTCAAATCGATCAGAACAGAGAGCCACAGCCCCTTTAGAGCAAGCCTCCTGTAGGAGATCCTTCCCATTGATACAGCGTTCTTTAGATAAGATAAAAAGGGTGCCTGGCCCCACTTCAGAGGTGTGAGAAGCCACATCTCGTACTTCCACATCACCTCTTAGATCTCCAATGAGAACCTGTTTGAATAGCTGCTTAAGCTGCATGATTCCAATCTTTGTAAAGCTCTAAGAGCTCTCCTACCTCTTCAGCCCAAAGAGCCTTCTTACGATTCCGTCTCGGATCTCCTACAGGATATCCATAAGGGTCATTCGGCTCAACACCTAGATAGTGAAGAACTTGTTCTGCAATATCCCGAAAAATCGGGGCTACTGAAACACCTCCCAACTGATTTTTCCCAACGCCAGGGATCCATTTTTTTTCTGGATCATCGAGAGTCACGATCAAAACAAATTTAGGATTTTCTGCTGGCACAAATCCTACAAATGAAGATACGTGGTGATCTTTTGAGTAGATCCCTGCGACGACCTTTTCCGCAGAGCCCGACTTGCCAATTTCGGTATATCCAGGCACATCAGCTAAAGAAGAAGTCCCTCCTGGCTGTGTGACAAAACGTAAAGAACGGTTCAGTCGACGAACAATGGCTTCACTTAAGACCCGTTCTTGGTGGGTCCATGTCGTCTGATCGAGCAAAATTTCTTCTCGGCCTTCTTTGTGTTTGACTATTTTACGGACAATGTGAGGTCGGATACGAAAGCCTCCGTTAGCAAGAGTTGAGTAAGCCGAAGCCATCTGAATCGAATTAACAAGGATGTTATATCCCATCGCGATCGAGTAGGGGGTGCTGAGGGACCACTCTGGGCGTCCATTGGGATGATTGTGTTGTAACCTTGGAACAAGGCCCGGCTCTTCCGCCGGTAGCTCAATGCCAGTCTTCACCCCAAAGCCAAACGTGGCCACCAGTGTTGTTCGTAACCACTCCTCGCCCAGTTCTCGAATCAATCTTTCCACAATTTTTGCAGGGTAGATATTCGACGATTTTTGGATCGCCAAATCCATGTTGAGAAACGAATGACACCGCCCATCTTTCAAAGGCTTCAAACGTCCAGGGAACATCCCCTGCGAAGTGGCCACCTTCTCGTCGGGTGTAAACAAAGGATATCCCTTAGCTTTCATGAGCTCTTCATTCCCCCTCAAACAGACAGCTAGTATCAAGGGTTTGAACATCGAACCTGGCTCAAAACAGTCGAGAGCCGCCTTCATACGGGTTCGATCGAGCCAATCGGGGCGATTGAAGTACTCAAAATAGCGTCTCGGATCGAAGGGAGGATCTTGGGCTAAAGCCCAAATTTCCCCAGAATGAGGTTCCATCAAAACAGCCCATCCCCCTAGAGCATGGGCTTTTTTAATACCCAAAGAAAGCTCCTTTTCAACAATCGCCTGGATATGATGATTCATCGTCAATTCAATATCAGCTCCTGGCTCTAAAGGCACTTCAAAATGACCCAAGTCCACATCCATCATTCTCGAAGGAGATCGGAGGCGCTTTCGAAAGCCAGAGCGCCCTTCCAATACCTCATTATACAAAAGCTCTAGACCCCCTGTAGGGATCGAGCACTTCTCTGTAGGATCTTTATCTCTCTGCACAGTATGGAGCACTGCCCCTAAAAGAGGTCCATAGGGGTAGGAACGGCGATAGGCCGATCGACAATAGAGAGCATTGAGTGGTAATCGATGTTGCTTCGCAAAAGGGATCCACCAAGCCTCAATACGATCCTTATCTTGCGCCTCAAGCCATCCTTCAAGACGTCGATTGCGACTCTTTTTCGAAAGACAAAGCTGCCACTCTGCCTCTCTGGAAGGTCTTTGCAAGATTTGGCTTAACGATGCAATCAGTGCCTGTTGTAAATGAGGCTCAATGGCCGCAGGGTCGACAAAAAGGTGAAAGACTTGAACATCAAAGACGAAAGGTTGCTTGTCTAAGGGATGTCCTGGAGCCAACGAAGTGTTGGACAAGATGGAGCCTCTGCGAGCCGGTTCTTCAATAATGCAAGCATGCTGCTTTAAAGCAATTCTATTCCATTGATCATGTTCGACAATCTGAATCTGATAAAACCTTAACACCAAAAGGCCAAAAAGAAGAGCGAAACCAAAGGCGATTGCAATAAGGCGGAATCGATAGGAGCGATGGTAAGGGAGCATGTTCACCAAGCCTGAAAGCGTCTAGTGGATCGACACCAGCTCTTGTTCAGTGCACTTGTGGCGAGCTGCAACCAAAGTCTCTTGTGAAACTGTCATGACCTCTTTCCCTAAAGGATATTTTAAATGCGCAAACTCAGGCCGATGAGCCAAAGCCATCAGATGGGCAGGGTTTCGGAACGTGTCGATCTGGTACGCTAAGGCCTGCATCTCCTCTCGGATAAAAACCAATTCTTGTTCCTTTTCCGGGATCTCCATACGGAGCCTTGTCACTTCATTTTGTAGATTGAGGTAGGCATAGAGGGAAGCTCCAACTATGAGGATACTCGTCCCTATCTTGAACCTTTTATATCGCATTCTCCCCCCCTTTTAATCCCCGCTCGCAACTTAGCACTCCTAGAACGGGGGTTTTGTCGCACCTCTTCTCGAGTCGGGACCACCGGTTTTTTTGTATACGTCTCAAATTGAGTTGTTTCTCTAAAAAAATGTTTTGCAATTCGATCTTCCAAACTATGGAAGGAGATGACAGCCAGCCTACCCCCTTCTCGAAGGAGAGCTGTAGCTGCGCGTAACCCTTGTTCAAGTTGTTTGAGTTCGTCATTGACAGCGATTCGAAGAGCTTGGAACACCCTTGTAGCTGGATGAATCCTCCCCCTCCCCCTCGTCTGTTTTACAATCAAGTCTGCAAGGGCACGCGTCGTCTCGATCGGGTAACGTCCCCGAACACGGACAATTTCTCTGGCAATTTGACGTGACCTTCTCTCCTCCCCGTAGTGATAAAAAAGATCTGCCAGCTCATTTTCAGACCAAGTACCCACAATCTCAGCTGCCGTCAGTCCCTGGTCTGGATCCATCCTCATGTCCAAAAAAGCCTCTTCTTGAAAACTAAAGCCCCTCTCTTTTTGATCCAGCTGCATAGAAGAGACTCCGACATCAATCAAGAATCCGTCCAAAAGACCCCGCCCCTTTACATGGAGGGCCACATCGGCAAATGCCCCTTGCACCCAAGTGAGCTTCTTTTCCCATCGAGCCAGCCTTGGCTTGGCCACAGCAAGCGCGCTAGGATCTCGGTCACAGGCAATGTACACCTCGATTTCAGGATGCCCCTCTAACAACATCTCGGCATGCCCACCTGCTCCCACAGTCCCTTCAAAAAACACCCTCAGATCCTCCCCTTCAAACACCTTGCACACTTCGACACCCAGAACAGGAACGTGAAGGCGACCTGCCATAGATCGATCAGAGCTTTTCATAAGGCCACGTGCATAGCCCCTGCAAGCCTATCTTCTAGCGTTGGTGTCTCTTCACGTGGAGCCTCTTGTAACAGAGAAAAGGCCTCTTCTGTCATCTTGGCAAGACTATAAGAAGGGTCTTCTCCCTTCAGGAAAATTCCCAGTTGCTCTTCGTAGATCTCTTTGGACCAAAGCTCAACCTTATCCATGACACCTGCGACCACAATCTCTTTATCGATATTGGCCAGCTTCTTCAGAG
>JAGVDZ010000150.1 GCA_020058465.1 Parachlamydiales bacterium
GCTGAACAAGCATCGCACCGACTTCGAACAAAGACTGCATCCCAGCTCTCTTGGCTATTTTTTTAAGCTCGTAACCATCCTGACTCTCAAGCACTTTTTGTTTCATCTCGGGTCCCATGGGCATCAATTCATAGACACCTCTCCGTCCCCGGTAGCCAGTCTGGAAACACTGAGAGCACCCTGTAGCTTTCCAAAGCAGCGTATCGGTCGTCACTTGTAAAAGACTTGCTTCTTCTAGGCTCGGCACATAGGCCTGTCTACACTCGGAGCAAAGGACACGGACGAGTCTCTGGGCGATGACTCCTAAAATAGATGAGGCTAGAAGATAGGGCTCGATCCCCATATCGGTCAACCTCGTCAAAGCCGATGGCGCATCATTGGTATGGAGCGTGCTCAAAACCAAATGCCCTGTCAGCGATGACTGGATCGCAATGGATGCCGTTTCAAAGTCTCGAATTTCCCCTATCATGATCACATCGGGATCCTGTCTTAAGATGTGCCTGAGTCCCTGGGCGAAATCGAGCCCTATTTTGGCATTGACATTCATCTGGGAGATCCCAGACAACTTGTACTCAATCGGGTCTTCGATGGTCATGATATTTTGAGTCTGAATCTCAAGCGAACAAAGGGCGCTGTAGAGGCTCGTTGTTTTCCCACTGCCCGTAGGTCCAGTGATAAGAACGATCCCCTCTGGAGCTTGAATCCAATGACGAAAGACTGCCTCCAGATGAGGCAACATGGCGAGAGCATCGAGCCCAAGGACTAGATTTTGTCGGTCTAAAATGCGTAAGACAATCCTCTCTCCGTGAGCAATGGGGAGAGTGCTGACTCGAAAATCAAGCTCCCGTTCCCCATAACGTAATTTCATCCGCCCATCTTGAGGCAATCTTGTTTCGGAGACATCCAGCTTCGACATCACCTTCAGACGAGCCAAAATTTGAGCCTGGTATTCTTTCGGCGGGGCACTCATTTCGTAAAGGACCCCATCGACCCGAAATCGAACACACAACCCCCCCACTCGAGGCTCGAAGTGGATGTCAGAAGCCTTTTGTCGCACCGCCTCTAGAAGAAACGTATTGACAATCCGAATTACTGGATGCTCTTCACTCCGATCTAATAAATCGTATCCTTCCTTGTCGACAAAGGGCACTTCGATCCTTTCTGGCTCAAAAGAAAGCTCTTCATCGGAATTTTGTTGGTAGCACCATTCAATCCCTTTTTCCAACACTTCCAAAGGGGCATAGACAGGAATGGCCCGTTTGGAAAAAAAAAGGCTCAGCTCTTCAACTAGCCCTAAATCAAATGGATTTTCAGTCGCAAACAGAATTGAATTTGCGTCCTCTTCGAGAGGTAAAATTTTTTTTCTCTTAGCAAGCGCGTAGGGAATCTTTACCACCTGATTTTGGACAAATGGAAACCGGAACACCTCGCGTGTACGGCGAAGGCCAAATTGATCCACTTTACTTTCCATATCGCTTTGTCGATCGAAAGACACTAGAGAACCATCTCCAAACTCTTTTCAAAGAGCTTTTGCTTTTTCTTCTCTTTCGCCTCTTCAAGGAGGGATAAAAATTCTGGCAAATCTCCAGCTCTTTTACGACATTCTTCTTGCCGAATCCTTGCCAAATCACTCAACGAATCGTGGATGATGTGAGGCGTGATAAAGACAAACATTTCTGTGTTGGAATCGGTGTTCTTGAAGGATCCAAACAACTTACCAACCCCCGGAATTTCTCCTAAAAAGGGGATTTTTTCTTCAGACCCCTCCTGAATTTTACGTCTGAGGCCTCCTAAAATTACAGTCTCTCCATCAGCAATACACACCTCATTTTCGATGTGCCGCCTCGTCACAGGGGGACGATCATTGGTAGAGGTTTGTGTTGTATCAAATTCCAAGTCCGTCTTCAAAGTAACAAACCCTTTGCCCCCAACCTCCTCAGGAAGATGAATGGTCGGTGTTAAGACAATTGTAATGCCATACTGGGCCCGGGTGAATGACTGTTCAACCCCAACAGCTCGGCTAGTGTCGAGTTTGACAGCCCCATTATTGATCGAAATTTCCTCCACGATAGACACAAAAGCCGGGGTCTGATTTGTCGTCAACACCGAAGGATTGGCGTTGATCTTGATATCCTCTTGAGCTAACAAAAAGTTGTACGCAAAATGAGTTTCAGGAAAATGCCCTTTGGGTCGACTAAACACAAAGTTCAAAATTCCTTTATGAAAAGCACGCTCTTGAGTGTCGAATGAAACCGAAGTCTCCCTGGGAATCGACTTACCTATCTGCAGTACGTTGAACCCCAGCTGTTTCCTATCTGTCACCCGCTTTTCAACAAGAAGCACGTCTAGTTGTACCATCTTTTTGGGGACATCCATCTTGTTCAAAAGCTCTTTAATTTTAGAAAGCTCCTCTTTCCTGACCACCATCAAGATAGAGTTGTTGCTTGCATCGACGACGAAATTGCCCACCTCTTTGTAAGAAGATTTAGAGGGCAGTGTGCCTGCTTGAATGAAAGGAGCTACTGCGGGTAATTTCTTGTCTTTCTCTTCCTTCGAAAGAGGAGGCAGGGTCTTTGAGTGGTTCTTCGGAGTGTTCTCGAAAGCGCTGCCTAACAAAGAACCATAGATTTGATTGAGTACTTGCGCCACTTCCTCAGGCGAAGCGTGACGACAAGTGTACCAGTAGACGATCTTTTCTTCTGGGTCTTCCATCTCAGATTCCAAATTGAAAAGAGCTTGTTCGGCACGCTTCAAAAAAGCCCGATCCCCAATCAAAATCAAACCTTGAGGAACAATTAAAGAGCTCCAGTCTTCTCCAGAAAAGGGCTGGCCGCCCCGTCCTCCTTTGTTCGTTTGAGCATTTTCTTGAAACAAACAAGTGATCACCTTTTCCCCCTCCTCAGGGTTTAATTTTCGAAGCGAAATCAGCCGGACTTCTTTGCCAGAGTTTGGGTCACAGACAGTCTCATATATTTTAAGCACATTTTCAATTGCCTCCCGATGAGAAATCACAGTTATTTTAGACCCAATGACCTGGATTGCTGTCTGCTTAGGATCAATAAATCGGTCTAAAAAGGTGTAGATTGAGCGGAGACGGTCCACAGGAGGAGAAAGAAGGAAGCAAAGACGAGCGTACGGAGCAAAGAGTCGAAGCTCCTCTTTCTTGCCGACGACGGCCTCGACAAGACCTAGATCGAGCTTGAGGATGTAAAGCTGCTTGACATACGCCCCAATCTGTCGAATTCCGATCCCATTTTGGATCAAGATGGCGTCGACAAGCTCGCTCCAAGATTCCCTAGGTAAGGGGATACTCGAAAAAAGGGAAATTTTAGCCCCCGCAAGCTCCGGAGGCACGATGTAAAGATAGTCGGTCCCCCCATATTCCATCACCATCTGCGATAGCGTTGTCTCACCGAGATCCCAAAATGCATGCTCTTCCTTACCGAAGGCCCCCTCTTCAATCGCCACCAAACGCCAAGTCTCTTCGAGCTCCCGAATTTCTTTTCGTAAAGATGTCACCCGCTCCAAAAGTTCTTCAAACAATTCAGGATTCTCTTGATTTGTCTGAAAAGCGCGGTAAGCCTGCTCAAAACAACTGCGAAGGTCTGTTTTGAGCCCCTGCAGCAATTTGTGAAGCTGGTCCAATCGAAATTCATCAATATGCTCCCGAACACCCTCGGAGAGGGGCTCAGGCTGACTTTGCCCCCACATACCCCAAGGCACGAATAATCCAATCCAACACCAAATTCCTACCAATGTCCTTCTCATCTTACCTTCGTCAATGGCCTTTGTTTATGCTTTACCCTTTCCTCTTGCCGATTCGAAAATGGAGTCAATTGAAAGCGTTTCTCTTCTGTATGTCTTGCATTCAACATCACCCCCCGGATCCCTTTCCACTTCACATCATTTTGGATCTCTTCGATGATAATGACTTCTTCAGCATAATCCGAGACTTTCCAAAGCTGTTTATCCCGATCACTACGTAATAATTTCCATCGTCGTTTTGTTTTAACAATCCAATCGCCTGCTCTGAGGATAAAGCATTGTTTTTCTAAAGAACAACTCGCCTCTTTCGAGGAGCGCATACGAAGGGAAGAAAACAAAGACTCAGGAGAAACTGCCCCATCCTCCTCCTTACGAGGTGGGAACGGCAGTCGCACGCACTCCTGATCTCTCCAAGCGATGAACCCATCCTCTAAGAGAGCCACCTGGCATGACTCACCACCCTCCTGCCCTCCCCCCACCCATTCTCCAAGTTGCCAATGAAGAGTATCCCCCTGAGAAAGTGCAAAGTCAGGGCGGACAGAATCTCCGAAAGAGAACAACTCCACCCGCTTCTTGTCTCCATAAACCTCTCGAAATCGATCTCTACCAAACCACATCCCTTCGAAAATTGAAGCCCATGGAGAGTCAGGCTCTAAGTCTCGAGCTAGCACCATCGGAGGCATTCCACACACTCGAATCTCCTCATCTAACTCATAGGTGGAGCCAAAATAAACAGTCTTAGCCGCTAGAGAAACCCGACCGACACCTACCTTAGTCAAATCGACCCAGGTAGGTGTCGGAGGCTGCTCTACCAGTCGAAACCCTCCCGGGTCTGACACAACATAGAGTCTAGAAGGAAGAGTCACCTGCACCTTCTCTCTGTTGCCCCATTTAACCCAAACTCGATCTGAGTCAGCAAGAACATGACCTACTGGAAACATCTTTTCCAAAAAAATCTCCTTGAGAAACGGAGTAAAAGCAGGCACATAAGAGATCTTTTCTACAGGCCATCCCCCGATCAAATCCTCTCGAGACTGTCCCCTCTTTGGAGTCTTAAATGGCACCTGCTCTCTATCTCGAGCAGAACTCAAAAGAAAAACCACCAAGAAAAACCCTACGGCTCCACTCAGAATTA
>JAGVDZ010000169.1 GCA_020058465.1 Parachlamydiales bacterium
GAATTCTCTCTGAAAAATATTCTCGGAACCATAATATGCTTTTTAGAGCTCCTTTACTTGAAGATCCCTCGCAAAGAAAAAGAATCGGATAAGATTCAACGGCATCAGGCTGGCTAAAATAGTAAACGAGAGGCGATGAAGTCTCAACGCGCGTCAGAGTGAATCGTACAGAAGGTGGGATATTGTATTCATCTGCTTGCGCGCTGATAATTCCAAAAAACAAAAATAAGGAAAGTATTTTAAATCCCAACTTCATTTTTACCATCTCGTGATTGAACAAATTTGTTTCTATTAAAAAGCAAAACAATCAAAGCCGCCAAACACAATAAAGGCACGGGAATTTGGAGTCGAAAAGGAGTTTCTAGCCAACCGGATTGATATAAGCTGTATGTTTGGAATATTACTTGTTGAACAAAGAGGACTACACCCAGCCACCATCCCCACGAAGACTTTGATATAAGGCCAACAACCACTGCGCTATCAATAGACAGCATGATAAAATGAAGCCAAGCGGGGCAACTACAATATTCGATACCGAAGAGACCGAACGCATGAATGAAGATTCCACAGCTTGTTAAAAGAATGGGATAGGCGTACAGAATTTGCGTCATTTTATCTTTTTCTTTCTAGGCTTCTTCTTTTTTCCAACCGGCATAACATTTAATTCGGCCTCAATTTCTTCTACTGTGGGCAGGCTGGACTTCAGATCCTTCGGGAGCTTTTCAACCAATTTTACCTCAAATTCGGCCACTCCAATTGGACGATTGAAGTTTCTTAGGACATATTCAACAAATACATTGTCTTTGGTCTTGCAAAAGATGAGCCCGAGAGTTGGTTTATCGCCTTCATTCCGAAGCTGATCGTCTACAGCTGAAAGATAGGCGCTCATTTGCCCTGCATCGCGACTATCGAATTCCCCAGCTTTTAATTCGACGACTATGTAACATCTCAATTTTAGGTGGTAAAACAGCAAATCGATGTACAGGTCCTTTTCGCCAGCCTTGATAGGGTATTGCTGCCCAACAAATGCAAAGCCTTGTCCCAACTCGATCAGACATTTTTGGATATTGTGAACAAGTCCCTCTTCTAATTCTTTTTCCAAATGCTCCTTGTGCAGGGTTAGAAAATCGAAGATATAGGGATCTTTCGTGGTTTGCTGCGCCAAATCTGATTGAAGGGCTGGCAAAACTGCCTTGAAGTTTGTGATTGCCTTACCTTCCCTACGATAAAGGTCGTTTTCAATCCAGATTGTGAGCATGCTCCTGCTCAATCCATTCTCTATGGCTTTTTGTGCATACCAGAGTCGCTCTGCTGTATTCTTAACCTTCTCGAGAATAAGAGCGTTATGACCCCAAGGAATGGAGAAAATCGGCAAATCGTCTAATTGTGCCACAGCTTGTGGCACTTTTTCATAAGCCTGGTAGAATGCCCTTATCCTGAACATGTTGCGTCTTGAGAACCCTTCTACCCCAGGGAACTCATTTTGAAGGTCTCTGGCTACCCTTTCTAGCACGCTGCTACCCCAACCTTCTCTCTCCTGCTTTTCAAGAATTTCCTTACCAACTTCCCAGTACAGCTTAATGAGTTCCCTGTTGACCGCTATGGCTCCCTTTACTTGAGCGGACCGTATCTTAGCCTTCAGGAAAATGATGAATTTTGCGTAATTAGCCGTAGATACTTCGGTTTTTTTAGCCATCGGAAGACCCAATCTCTTTCTCAAATAACAAGCGGATACCCTCGCATAGAAGCGCAGATTTGTCGGTTTTTCGACGTTCTCTTAGCCTTTTGATGAACAGCTCGTTTAAAAGAGTTTCCTCTTCCTCAGTCATGTAGACGGTTGTCTTAGCTTTTTTTGGTGAATCGGTTTCTTTTATCGACATAGCTGTTCCTAAAATTAAATTAACGGCCAAGGATGCCATCAACTTTCAAAAAAGTCAATCCACTTGCCGCCTTAACGGTTTGAGGTTTTGTCAAGACAAAGTTGCCACCTAGACTTCAAAGAACACGAAAGGAGGCAACTTGGGTATCAATAAATTCCATAAGGGGATAGCCAGGTCAGGATGATCAAGCCGCTTTTCGCTAAGCATGCCCCAAAATCTCTCTCCATTTAGAAAAATCAAACACATGCTTAAAAAGGGCTTTTCTAGCAGAGCGCATATACCGAGAAAAGGGTCCCACAACACCCTTCCAAAGCCTCTATTTCAGGATAAGGGTCATAAGAGCTGCCGGAAACTATAAGCCTTCTCTTATGCATCCAGTGAGTTAAATTTACTGCCACTAGCTTCTTTGGACACGGAATTGGGGTATTCTATGCCCCACCAACCCAAAAGGAGAACTTATGGCGAGCAATGCAAATCGAACGGAAGACGGCGAACGAGGAGAACCAAAGCGCTGGACGGCAACCAGGAAAATGGAGGTTATTCTCCGGCATATGCGAGGAGAGCCGCTTGATTCCCTGAGCCGAGAAATTGGCGTTCCGGCCTCGCAAATTGAAGAATGGCACCAAGCAGCCATCAAGGGCGTCGAAGCCTCCCTCAAGAGCCGAGCAGGAGAACCCTGTGCAGGAAGAGCTGGATCTGGCGAAAAAGCGGATCGGTGAGCTCTGTATGGAAAACGAGCTCTTAAGAGAGCGAAGTCGTCGTAACGGCGTTTTTCTTGGAGGGAAGTGGAAATGATGAGCCAAGCCATTTCTCCCGGTACTCAAAAAGTCTACGAGCTCGAAAGAGTGTGCCGGATGTGGGAGGCCTGCCGTTCTAGCTTCTACTCAAGGCAGAAGAAAGCCACGAAGCATAAAAGAGGCCCGAAGCCAATAATCAGCGATAATGAACTGCTTGGCCTCATCAAGGAGGATCTCGCGGCAACTCCCTTCAAGGGGGAAGGGCATCGAAAAGTTCATGCACGACTGAAACCAAAGCCCGTGTAGGGCGCAATCGAGTTTTGGATGTCATGAGAGAGAACCAACTGCTCTCTCCTCATCGAGGAATTCAAGCTCCTCAAGAGCCTCATGACGGCACGATCATTACAGATGCGCCGAATGTGATGTGGTGCTCCGACGGAACAAAGCTCTTGACCCTTGAAGATAGTTGGGTGTGGGTCTTTTCTCCTGACTTCCGCATTTTTGACCCATAGCCTACTTATGAACAATTCAAAACGCAAAATGTAGTGCCCAAAACAAAATTATTGAAGTATTTTTCACAAATCGGATAACATGCTTGTCATGTTTATTCGTACCAAGCCTGTTGCTAACTCTTCTCGTAAGAGCGTTCAGATCTGCTCTTCTCATCGCATGGGGGACAAGGTAAAAACAAAAAGTCATTCGACATGTTGGCATAGCAGATAATGATTCTCATCTGGATGAGCTAAGGAAGCTGGCGAAAGTCCTGCTCAACTAGTTGAAAAAAGAGCAGGCAGACCCAACACTATTTGACCTCTCTGAGGGTGCTGAAAAACAACCCGTCGCAGCACTAGAAGAACAAACACAGCTAACACCCCAGTCCAAAACAGAGCTGCCAACCTCATTAGTCGCTATAGAATCGATGAAGGAAGAAAGACGTGTGGTAGATGGCTTCCATGAAATTTTTGGAACTCTTTTCAATCAATTAGGGTTCAACTCCATCTTGAAGGGTAAACACAAAGAGGTATTGAGGGATGTAATCCTAGCGCGCATCGCTTATCCCGCCAGCAAAGCTGCCACCCAACAAATCCTAGCCGCAGATTTTGGCAGAGAAGTGGAATTGGATCGCATCTATCGCATGATGGATACTCTACTAGAGCAAAAAGAAGCGGCTCAAAAAACGGTCTTTTTTGCGACGGAACAATGCTGTTTTGGCAAGATTGACCTTATGTTATTCGACGTAACGACGTTGTATTTTGAGAGCACAGACGATGATGAACTGAGACAATTTGGGTACTCCAAGGAGGTAATTGCAAAAGTCCGACGAAGTCGGACTTTTGCAATTACCTCCCATGATCAATTTTTTGAAAACTGATTTCTTAGAATCCGTTTAAAAAATTAGCTGTTA
>JAGVDZ010000168.1 GCA_020058465.1 Parachlamydiales bacterium
CAAAAAGAGAGAATCGACTCCATTCCTGATCTACCCAACTAACTCCCGCTTGTACATGAGCCCGATAGATGCATAAGCCCGACAAGATTGTCATACAACGCTCCACAGAACGGGGGGAATTCTACTTGTACAAAAGAAATGACACAACAATAGAAGCTACTATGTACACAAATGAATTCAAAAGTTGGGAATTTGACAAGGAGGTAGCTTACCTTGACTGTGCAAGTGGGCTAAGGAAGAGCAAGATCCTGCTCGAGATGCTTTTTGAAAAGCCCTAAAAAAGCAGAGGCATAAAGACCATCGACAATCCGGTGGTCAAACGTCAGCGTAACATACATGACCGACCGAATCACGATTTGATCCGACTTCATGACCTTGACCTGCTTTGTGATAGCGCCTAACGCCACGATGGCCCCTTCTGGGGCGCGAAGAATCGGAAGCCCTATTAAAGCCCCTTTCATCCCAAAATTGGTCAAGGTAATACTGCCTCCTCGTACCTCGTCCCTCGTCAGAGTCTTCTTCCTTGCTTTATCAGCCAGTTGCTGAATTCGATGCGCTATGTCGGGTAAAAAAAGCTCATCACACTTGGTCAACACTGGGACCATCACCCCGTCATCTACCGCTACAGCAACACCAAGCCCTACATGCTTCTTAACTTGGATCCCTTTGTCTGTCCAGCTAGCATTGAGTTTCGGGTATGGCTTTAATGCAAGACAAAGAGCTCTTGCAGCCAGAGCCGTCACTGTCAATTTGGCCTGATGCATCGCTTCAAAAGCCCCCCTTGTCTCTTGCATCCACAAGACGACATCCGTCACATCAATTTCAGTGATGAGAGACGCATCCGGGATGTCCAGATGAGCTCGCACCATCGCCTCTGCAATCCCCTTTCGAACAGACGACACCTCCACGATCTCTTCGCCTGCCAAAGCAGGCAATTGTGATAGAGTGCGCGATGCTAGATAGCATTCAATATCTTTTTTGGTCAGACGCCCCCCATGTCCTGTATGGGGAATCGTAGCAAGCTCAGAGGAAGAAAGATTCGATTCCTGGATCAGTCGCTGGACAGAAGGGGACAGCGGTGGCTCCGCAGGACCTTCCCTAGATAGGGTCACTCCAAGAGCCATTTCAGCCAAGGAAGCGCCCACCTCCACCTCTTGTCCCACCCTAACACACTGCCGATGTAAGGTACCCTCGTAAGGAGAGGGGATCTCACTGTTAATTTTATCAGTCGACACCTCTAAAAGAGGCTCGTCGAGAAGCACTTTTTCCCCCTCTTGCTTGAGCCACTTCACCACGGTCGCACTCAGAATACTTTCCCCAAGTTTAGGAAGAACAACTGTACGAATATCCATCACAAACCAGTCGGGTTGACCATTCCACAAATGAATTCAAAATTTGGGAATTTAACAAGGAGGTAGCTTGGAATTCATCTTTCTGAAGCAGCTAAACTTAAAAAGTTTAGCGATAAATTCCAAGCGTCGCCAACACTGTTAAAAACCAACTTTTGAGTTCATTTGTGTATACCATAAACTCGGTAGAGAAGCCTACGAGAAAAATGGTGGATGCAAACTCCTATTCTCTGAACAATGGGGCCCATGTCCCTTCATTTCCCCTCAATCTACATCATCTTGCTCAATTGGAATGGCTATCAAGATACCATCGAATGTCTACGATCTCTGCAACAAGTCCACCATCGAGGCCGTTGTTCAATCCTAGTTGTCGATAACGGATCAGATAATGACTCAGTGCAACGCCTTCGGACCTTTGACCCTACCCTTGCGATCGAACAAAGTCCTCATAATATAGGCTTTGCAGCAGGTAACAACCTCGGTATTCGTCATGCTCTTTACCGAAAGTTTGATTGGGTGTTTTTATTAAATAACGATACAGTTGTGAAGCCTGACTTATTGGATGCTCTAAGAGCGGCCATCCAACAACAACCCAAGGCCAGAGTATTGGGTGCAAAAATCTATCGCTATCACGATCCTCATCGGATCGATCATCTAGGAGCCTTTTGGAATCCATCTATCGGAGAGTTTGAGTCGCCTGCTCAAGGGTGTCTGGACGATGGGGTGAATTTTGAGACGATGCAACCTGTCGACACAGTCTGTGGAGCTGCTATCGCCATACACCGAGAGGTCTTTCTCACAATCGGCTTTTTAGAGCCTCGATTTTTCCTTTTTTGGGAGGAGACCGACTTCTGCTTCCGAGCCCGAAGAGCGGGCTTTCCTGTCTGGACCGCCCCCCAAGTCAGGGTATGGCACAAAGTCTCTTCTTCCTTTACAGGAGGCAAACCCCACATGCACTACTTCTGGTGGCGCTCACGTCTTCTTTGGATCGAGCGTAATCTTTCTTTCCAAGACAAAATGAAGCTCTACCAAAAAGTCATCTTCCGAGAGATTTCCAAAACATTCCGTCACTTTCTTGTCCGCTCTTGTCTCCACCTGTTGGGAGACTTTGCCAAAAGAACAATCTCTGAGCAAAGTCGCACAAAAAGACGGCTCGACCAGGCAGGCGTGGTGGGGATTTTTCATCACTGGATCGGTCGTTACGGCAATGGGCCAAAGTGGCTCTTTACCAAAACGAGATCACTCCGATAAGGATTGTGTTCTATCTGCTTCGGGGTAAAAATGAAGACTGTAGTGCTGTGGAGACTGTCTCAGCGGTGTTGACGAAAGAAGCCCTCTCCAAGGACTTGGACTTTGTTTTTTTTGTGACGTATACCATAATCATGGGGAGTCGATCAAATGAGCCGGTTGTTTCAGGTTATGTGTTGTAAACGTTTTTTCCGATCTTTATGCCTCATCCTCCTTCTTCTCGGTACTACGGCGTGCGAACGGAATCACTTGGTTGTGACAGGGGTGAGCGAAAAGGAGGCAAATGAGATCATCGTCTACTTGGCTTCGAAAGAAATTGAAGCCTATAAGGTCGAGGCTGAAACCAGCGCAGTGGGATCGACCGAAACCAGCGCCCCTCGTTACAACATCCTTGTCGAAGGGGACCGGGGTGTGGAGGCAATGTCCCTTTTAAATCAGGTGGGCCTTCCTCGCAAAATGGGGACAAACTTACTCGAGCTCTTTGCCAAGTCGGGACTGATGTCCACAGACCGAGAAGAAACAATCCGCTACCAAGCGGGGTTAGCCCAACAGCTGCAAAACACAATTCGAAAAATCGACGGGGTCATCGATGCCGATGTCCAGCTTTCCTTCCCACAGACCGATCCCAATGCCCCTCCTGGAACCCTCCAAGGGAAGACCACAGCTGCCGTCTATATCAAACATCAAGGCATTTTGGATGATCCCAATAGCCACCTAGAAATGAAAATCAAGCGCCTTTTGGCAGGTAGTGTCAGTGGACTGCAAATTCAAGATGTCGCAGTCATCTCCGATCGTGCCCGTCTCGGAGATACCCTTTGGGCTAAAAACTCTACCGATATGATTGGAAAAGAGGCCCTGCAACATACCTATGTCAGCATCTGGGGTGTCGTGATGACAAAGGCATCTGCCCTCCGTTTTCGCCTTATTTTCTTTTTCTTTATCGTCCTTGTCTTACTAGCTCTAGGAGCTTTAGGTGCGGCCTTTTACCTTTTTTATCCACAAATGAAACAGCGATGGTGGACAAAGACTCCCGAAGAAATACCTCCTCTCCCTTCTCGAAACGAGCCTGAGGAGCTATGAGACCTCCTTTCTCCGATCGTGTCCTTGCTAGGTTGATCCACACCCTCCCCGAAGGAGAACGGGGGCCTTTGGTATCCCTACTGTCGTTACAGAGACAAGAGGTCCTCCAAACGCTCGGCTCTTTTTCGACATCGCCCCCCCCTCTGCCCCCTTTGTTCGATAGAATCCACTGGTCTTGGTTCAGCCCTATTCTCAAGACATATTCTCACCACGAACAAACCCTCTTCCTATCTATCATGCCCCCTTTTCTCCGGCCTAAGCTGGAACAGGAGCTTGGATTGACTGTCCCTTTGCATCTTACGCCATCTCATCAAGGTCGTTCGTTTCTTCTCAAGACATTATTACAAGCTTTGCTCAGTTCGCAGCCCAACCTCCTCCCCATCGACTACTTGCCTGAATCGACCCTGACGTCCCTTCTTGAACTCACAAAAAAAGATCTGCTGTGGCTGATCGATGGACTCTCTCTTTACGACTTGGCCAAAGAGCTCCAACACGTCGTCGATCGAACGATCTTAAAACAGATCGCCAAGTTCTTGACCCCCGATAAAAAACATCTCTTCACCCAGCTTTCGACACGGGGCGATCCACTTGTGCATCAGCCTCTTTACCTGAATCAATGGGATGGGCAATCTGACTCTCTAAGGGCGCTCCTCCATCGCAGAGGACTCCAGAGACTTGCAATAGCCCTTGCTTCTGCGTATCCCGACCTTGTGTTTTACCTCAGCCACCGTCTCGATATCGGTCGTGGTACCACTCTTTTAAAACTCTCTGCCCAGCCCCAAGAATCCTCCTTGATCGACGCGATGGCACAGCAAATCCACACCCTCCTACCCATGTTACCTAGGTCTATATGAAATGTTTGTCACTCCTCTACGACAAGAAAGTCCACCTTGCCCCCAACACCAAGATCGTCCCCGCCGAAGAATTTTCTAAACTCGTTGAAGCAGAGACTATCCTAACAACACTACGAAAAGATTTGGCTCAATTCAAACAAGAGCTATTCAAAGAAGCCGAGACAATTAAGGAACAGAAAGCCAAAGAAGGCTTTGAAGAAGGACTGGCCCGCTTCAATCAACATGTCTTGGCTATGGATCACTCTATCGAACAATTGAGACAAGAAATGCGGGAACATATTTTACCCTTAGCTCTTAAAGCGGCTCGCAAACTCGTCGGTGAAGAACTCAAGCTCCATCCAGATCGCATCGTCGATATCGTCTTGAACTCTCTTAAATCTGTCACTCAACACAAGAAGATCAAAATCTACGTCCACAAATCAGATCTCAATGAACTTGAAGCCCACCGCCCTCGCATCAAGGCTATCTTTGAACATCTGCAGCAACTGTCGATCCAAGAAAGAGACGATCTTGAGCCAGGGGGATGTATCATTGAGACCGAAGCTGGCATTATCAATGCCCAACTCGAAACACAGTGGCGTGCTCTGGAAGCTGCATTCCAGTCCTTCAGGCCCCCATCATGAGAAAGCTCCTTCTCTTTCTTTGCTTGTTTGCCTGTCCCCTTTTCGCAGCTGAGACACCACTTCCCACCAATTCTCCTGCGGGGACAACACTGAGCTTTGATCAAGATGGGGAGACCAACCCAACTCTTGTGACGAAGCTGGCTGTGCTTGCCGCTTTATCTCTACTCCCCTTTGGAATCATGCTATTGACTTCATTCATGAAGATTGTCGTTGTCTTATCCCTCTTGAGAAATGCCCTCGGCGTCCAGCAGACTCCCCCTAACCAAGTCCTCAATGGCATTGCCCTTTTACTGACGATCTATGTCATGTTTCCAACGGGGGTCGCCATGTATGATGCCTCTAAGGAAGTCTTAGACCACGCCGGAACTGTCCCCATCCTCTCTCCCCAATCAGCCTATGTCGTCGTCGCCGTCGCCGACAAAGCTAAAGAGCCTTTGCGTCAGTTTTTAATCCGCAACACGACGGTGAAGCATCTCCAGAGTTTTTACAACCTCGCACATCGCCTATTTCCAGAAGCCTACCGATCTCGACTCCACCAAAACGACTTTTTAATCGTGATCCCCTCTTTCGTCACGAGCCAGTTGAAGACAGCTTTTGAAATCGGCGTTTTGATTTATTTGCCCTTTTTCGTCATCGATCTTGTCGTCTCCAACATCCTCCTTGCGATGGGGATGATGATGCTTTCTCCCTTGACTATTGCTCTACCGATTAAACTTCTTCTCCTTGTCATGGTCGACGGATGGACTGTCCTCGTGCAAGGTCTGGCAATCTCATTTAGGTAACACCATGTTGTCCAACGAGATCTATCAGCTTAGCTACCAAGCGCTCTTGTTAATTCTGATCCTCTCGGGACCTCCTATCCTCATCAGCATGATCCTAGGGCTATTGGTAGCTATTTTCCAAGCCGCTACGCAAATCCAAGAACAAACCCTTTCCTTCACCGTCAAGCTGTTTGCCGTGATCCTCACAATCATCTTAATGGGAGGATGGCTTGGAGGGCAAATTTTGCAATTCACGTCGACTATTTTTAAATTAATCCCCCGTTTGGGACTTGGATAATCGAGCTTTCGAATGGACCCCCTTCTTTCCTTCGATGACTACCTTTTCTTGTTGTTACAAGGAGCTAAGGGTTCTTATGAGCACCTTTTATCGGTTTTTTTTCTGACCCTGGCGAGATTATTACCCCTCTTTATCATCGTCCCCTTTTTGGGTGCCAAGAATTTACCCATGACGATCCGAATGCTCTTTTCTCTCAGCCTAGTCACCCTCTTCTTACCCCTGAACTTAGCTGCCTCTAGGGTCCAAATTCATTTCAACTCTCTTTGGATGTTCCTGATGATCAAAGAATCTTTAATTGGGTTTGTGATGGCATTTTTGGGGGCAGCTCCCTTCCTTGTAGCACAGATGTCGGGGAGTTTGATCGACCACCAAAGAGGCTCTTCCTCCCTCCAGGTCAACGACCCCACCACCCAGAGTCAAACAGGCCCTTTAGGCATCCTCTATAATTACATCCTCTTAGCTATTTTTTTCGCAGTGGGAGGCCCTCTTCTTTATTTCCAAGCCATCGGCACCTCCTACGAACTATTCCCCTCTACCTCCTTCTTCCACCCGTCCTTTTTCCAACTTCAAACCCCCTTCTGGAAGGAAATTTTATCCCTCATCCAACACATGTTCAACCTCTGTATTCAGCTAGGAGCACCGGCTCTTGTCGGGATTCTTATCACCGACATGTTCTTAGGGATCGCCAACAGACTGGCCCCCCAAGTCCAGATTGTCTTTTTGGGGATGCCTTTGAAATCGTGGGTGGGCCTTGCTCTTTTAACAGCCGGCTGGGCCCTCATCTTCCGCACCTTCGCTAAGGAGGTCACTGCCTGGATGCACCTGATTCAAAGGTGGATCGAGCTCACCCCTCCCTACATCAGCTTTTAATTTAAAAATTAGTTTATAGATTAAATATTAGTGTGTTTAAAAGTTGTACTTTATTATAATTAACAACCGATGAGAATTGAATGTTTTCAACATATATTCCGCCCTACCCATCAAGATCTTTCTCAAACTGAGCAAAGAGTCTTGATCGTCACTATTGTGGCTCTATCGATCCTGACCTGTGGACTTTTCGCTCTCTGCTGGCTAGTTGGACGGTACTATATGAAACCGCTTGACCTGCAGCCGCATGCACCAAGAGCTCAGCTTCCCATAATGCCTACGGGGACACATCACCAGCCCCTCCCTCATAGGGAATCTTCAAATCAATTTGTAGGGACAGGGCCACTGATTGAGAAACAACGGGATCATCTGCAGAAGCTCAAAGCGCTTGCTGGTAAAGGTGAGTGGGCTTCTATCGGCTCACATACGACAGACCCTCATAGCGGATTTGATTGGTGGATGTTTCCGACAGATCGAATCAGTCATGGGCAAGGCGCCCGCTATCAACTCTCTTCAAATGATATCGCACTCCTTCAGGAGAATGTTTCATTTCTAGAGAGCTACCGGACCGGCGTCAAACTCGTCCTCGGTTCCTGGGGCTGGGATGCTGACCATCACTGTAACCTGCAAAATAGACACCCCGACCAAAAATGGACTGGCTATACAATACGACTGGCCAAAATGATGCACTCCTTGAGTCTATTTAAAGAGACTCGGCTGCTATGGAGCGTCTCTGAGTTTTGTCGCCAAAACAACATCTCGCTAGCAAAAGAGCCCTGGGCAAACAAGTACCTGATCCCAGTCTGCAACAGTTCTTTGCAGGACATCCAAAACTCTTTTAATCAGTTTATTAATGAATTAGAACGGGATATCTTGTCCATATACCAAGGACATGAATGTGGCTTTGATGGAAGAAGAATCCACGGTCGCATGCACGTTGTGCGCGCTTTGATATTCTGTGAGATCATGGCAAGGTATCTTTTTAAACGACATCAAATCCCCATTGACTTTACCTACTTGAGACGGGCTATTGCCCTCCACGATGCGGGGAGACAAGGCAATGGGAAAGACCAGTGGGAAGGCCGCTCCAGACAGGAACTACAGACGCACCTTATCAAGCAAAAAATACCTCAAGAACAGGCTGTCGAACAAGGGCGCATCATCCTTAAAGGGCACGAAAATGTGTCTTACGAGGGGATCCTTCGTCAATCAGGTGACTGCCTAGATATCCAACGAGCTTGTACAGGCGAAATCTTCGATGAGCAATATCTCCTATTTTTACAAAACTCTCTCCATGATGAGGATCTCACTTTCAGACAAACTCTCATCCGTGAGGCCAAGGAGTTCATCGATCTGTCAGAAGGGATCAAACATGACCCCAACTTCAACTCCAACTTAGGGTTTGTGAAGCATCTACTCGATATCATCGACGTCAACAAAGAAAGATGGCCTACGCTAGCCACCATTCTCTAATCCATCCGTTGATTGGTATAAAGCCCAAGAAGGGCCAGTAGCGGACAAAGCTTGCACCATCTCCGAGGAAGAAAGGGCCACCCCCCAGGTGGCAGGTACGTCAATCTGCCCCACTTGTCGACCCTGTCGCAAGCAAACCAGCTGTAGCGGTGTCCCACCAGGATGAAGACGACAAAGCCTTTTGAAAGCAAGAAGCTCACTCATCTGCACCCGGTCTAGATCGAAGGTGATTCGAAAAGGTGGAGGCTCTTTTTTAGGCTGTTCTTCTTTTGCATTTTTTCTCATAACCTTATCTCGACTCATCGAGGTTTTTTGTTGTCCCTTGAACTTATCCAAGAGAAGGTCCAAGCGTTGGGCGTCTTGTTCCCCCAACTTCGACAACTCTTCCAAATGCTTGGCCACAATCTGTAGTTTATCAGACTTAGACTCCAGCTGCACAATCGCATACAAAAGCTGGTTGTCGAACAGAATCGTCGAACAAGCCTCATATAGGTCGGCCCAGACTGGAAGCTCGAGACGTTCCTTCCCATCGCTCACTTGCAAGATGGCAAACTTTTTTTGCGTCTTCAGTGATACCTTCACCTGGACCGATTCCACAACACAAAAAATCCGATAGATTCCCTCGGGCAATGTGGTTAGGTGACTTAAAGGGACGCAAGAAAAATGGGCCACCATCTTTTGATAGAGGTCTAAAGGATGTCCTGTAATATAAAAACCGAGGAGCTCTTTTTCTCTCTGCAGTAGATCTGTTTTAGATGAGGGTTG
>JAGVDZ010000045.1 GCA_020058465.1 Parachlamydiales bacterium
CCACAAGAGGTAGGAAGAGTAGGTCGTCGCCAGTTTTTATATACAAGCCCTTTTAGGTCGTCCTAAAAGGGCTTTTTTTTAGCTTGTCTTGTGCTTGAGAGCTTTTAAGAGTTTGTAGGCAGCTGACAGGCCTATGAGCACATAAACAATACGGGTGAGAGAGGACATGTCTCCAAAAATGGATCCCAAGACATCCCATTGGAAGAGGCCAATGAGTCCCCAGTTAAGCCCCCCTACGACAAGTAAGATGGCTGCGATCAGCTCGAGTAAATGTTTGTTTTTCACAATAGTTCTCCTTGTAAAATATAGACCAGAATGGCTTTCTGGTATGGCCCCCCCTCGCTCATACATCTAGAGAGATAGAGCCTTCTTTTTCTTACATAAATAGAAGATGGATAATTTGTAAAATAGAATTGTTAAATTATCCTGGAGGGCGAAAAATGCTCTGTCATCATAAAATTTTCAGCCGCGTCCGTCTTAAAATACTGCTGAGTTGTTCCAGTCGTATGGAGCTCGGCGTTGTCGACAACATTGACAAGACGAATGAAGGTGGTGTCGACAGTGATTTTGCTGTTGGAGGAGCCTACATCAATCCAACCTTTTTTGACCAACAAGCCATCACCAATCGACGTGGGATTGATACGATTGACATTGACTAAGAACTGATAGAGTGGGTGAGATTCCTTAGTATAGATTCGGTTGTAGATCACTCGAAAGGGGGTTGTGATCAACCGTATCGGTAGGGTTACAAGGTCGAAAATGATTGTGGCTAGTATAGCAATGATATGGGAAGCGATATCATCTGTGATTCGAGCTCCGTGGACCCAGGCGGGGCAGAGGAGGTCTTTTACAAAAGAGCTCAAGTCAGAAGTCCTGATAGGGACGACGCACCAAAGGAAGGCGCTTGGCGCACTTCTTCCTTTGCAACAGAGGTAACTTACCTCATCAAACTCTTTCTTGGATTGAAAGGTTTGATCGTAGAGGAGCCGGGATTTTGATGTCCATATTTGAATACGAGAGGCCACGGGGGCTCCTCTATGTTGTCACTGGTTTAGTGATATAACCTTGTCTGAGTTCTGCACTATACACGAGCCAAAGGCCGACAGTGATAACACTAGTGGATAAGAAGATCAAGAACGATAAAGGCTCTCCTAGAAAAAGCCAGCTGGTGATTGAGGCAAAAATGGGGCTTAAAAGACCCATGAACGATAAGAAAGTAGCTGTGAATCGTTTTAAAAGTAAACCGTAGAGGTTATAGCAGACAATGTTGGAAATGGTGGTCATCACCATGATCCCTTTCAAAAACTGGGCTAAGTTTTCTCCGTGTAGCGGGAGTGGATGCCAGTTTTCGACGAGGAGAGAATGGATGAGAGCTAAAGAACCTCCAATCATCATAGCAGAGCCGTTGGTGAGCAAGGTCGATGTCTCTTTTTCTTTGACAAGCTTACGGAGGAGAATCCACCCATAGGCACTACATAAAGAAGCCCCTACGATGGCAAGCTCAGGCCAAGAAAAGAAAAAGAGGGAAGAGAGCCCCTCATCGGCTCCTTTTTGACTTAAAAGAACAGGAGTCATTCCAAGAACACCAATCACCATCCCTAACCATTTTCTCGGTGTCATTGTCTCTTTGAAATGAATGTATGAAAGGAGTGCACTTAGAAAGGGAGTAAGGCTATAAAGAAAGCAGGTTTTAGAGGCTGAGAGATATTGTAGTCCCCAAAATTCAAATGCATTTGTCAAATAAATACTTACGAGCCCTAGAAAAAAGAAGGCGGTAAGAAGCTTGAAAGAAATTTGGCGAAACAGATGACGTTTACGATAAGCCACCCACCCGAGAAGAAGCACTCCGGCTAAAAGCATCCTCGATCCAGTCAGAAACAAAGGAGAGGCGTGGGTTAACATCAACTTACCAATAGGAAATAGGGTAGACCAAAGCCCATACATCAAAAAGACAAGAAATAAAGACATGTAACTCCTTACAAACTCTGGGACCTTCGGTGGGTCTCCCCAAGGAGACGGAGGAGCCATTTTAGCATAGGGTCGTTGGGAGTGGTCAAGCTTTCTTTCTACATTGATCTTGGCCTTATATTTAATTATTCAGTTTTACAAATATATAAATAAGTTTTGAATTCATTTGTACATAGACATTTCTCAATAGGCAAAGTAAACTGGGGAGCCTTTTGACACTAAAATTAACTTCATACCATTCGCGAGAAATAAATTCATATTTAACTGCGTCGGCTTAGCAACAAACTTTTGGTCTTCACTCGCGCCTTGCCTATTGGCAACGGTTGCTCATTCCAGATACAAAAATTTGTGCCGCCTTCTTGTTAAATTTATGAATTTATTTCTCGCGAATGGTAGCACATCTGACCTTTAGTGAAGGTGTCGTGTATTATATCTTTGGTTGTATTCAATGAATGTTGGGATTTTCTTTTTACAGATAGCGCTTCTGTTGGGACTGTTAACGTGGGCCAGACAGCATGGGTTTCTAGCGCTTGTGCTATTCATTGCTGGGACTTTGCTCGGTGCTAATTTATGTGTTGTCCAGCCGATCGAACTAGGGGGAATTCAGTCTACAGCAGCCGAGGCTTTTTCTGTAGGTGCTCTTCTAGGTGTGGGTATTTTGAGTCGGGACCATGGTCCGAATATGGCTCGTCAAGGAGCTCGCTTGGCTCTTGTCTTTGTAGCTTGTTTTGCAGTGTGGATGCAGAGTCATCTTCTTTACGAGAGTCCTTTAGAGTTTGGGTCGATCAAGCAGGCGTTCCATCTTCTTTTTACCTGGACACCTCGATTTGTCGTAGCCTCTTGGTTTAGTTTTTGGTTATCTCAACTCTCTTTAAGGGTGTGGCTTGCCAAGTCTTGTCCGTTGTGGCTCGGGGTTTGGCTTGCCGAGGGGTTTGACTCTGCCTTGTTCTCTGTCTTCGGTCTTTGGGGGCAGATTCCCCAGCTTTGGCAAGTGACGCTGTTTAGCTGGGCTCTGAAAAGCTTCGTCCTGGCTTGCATGCTCCCTTGGATTCGAGCGCGTAAGGATTCAGCTGTATGATTGAATTGTTACAAGGCTCTGTGTGTCCTTTTCGTTTTGAAGTTTTGCATCGTTCTTCGCGCTCTAAGGCACGTGTGGGTCGGATTTACACGTCTCATGGGATCATCGATACACCAGGCTTTGTAGCTGTTGGTACCAATGGGGCGATCAAAGGTGTGGACCACCATTTCACAAATGAGATGGGGTTGCAGCTGATGTTTTGCAATACGTACCACCTCCTTGTTCAACCCGGCTTGGATGTCATTCGCAAGAGGGGCGGGTTGCACCATTGGACTGGGCGAAAGGGACCTTTGATCACCGACTCGGGGGGGTTTCAAATTTTTTCACTTGCCTACGGATCTGTCACATCAGAGCTTAAAAGTCGAGGTCATAAAAAGACGGGGACGGGTGTGCTTAAAATTACAGAAGAAGGGGTGTTGTTTCGTTCCTACCGAGATGGTTCTCCTCTTCTTCTAACGCCCGAAAGTTCTGTTTTGGCTCAAAAAGTGCTTCAGTCCGATATCATTATCCCCCTCGACGAGTTGCCCCCATACCATACAGATACCCAGTCTTTACGGGAGTCCCTCGAAAGGACCCATCGTTGGGAAAAGCGCTCACTTGATGAGCACTTAAAACAGATCAATGGACAAGCCATGTATGCTGTAGTGCATGGCGGTGTCGATCATGCTTTGCGAGAGAAGAGTGCGAAAGTACTGAGAGAGCTTCCTTTCGATGGTTTCGCTATCGGAGGTTCTGTGGGGAAGACAAGGCAAGAGATGATCGAGATGTTGATGCACACTCTTGACTTCCTACCTGAGTTCTTGCCGAGACATCTTTTGGGTGTCGGAGATCTTCCTTCGTTGCAGGCATGTATTCCTCTCGGACTTGATACATTCGACAGTTCTTATCCAACGAAAGCAGCACGTCATGGCTACTTATTCACACAGCAAGGGGCTTTGAAGTTGAAATCAACTCAAGTGAGACTTTCCGAAAAGCCGATTGAAGAGGGGTGTAACTGCTTTACATGCCAGCGTTATACACTCTCTTACTTACAACATCTTTGGAAGGCCAAAGAACTCACTTCCTACACCCTTTTAAGTCTTCATAACCTTCATTTTATGGTGACACTCATGGAGCGGTACCGGAAAGCCATTTTCGACAACCAGATTTAAGATTTTCTTTTTTTCGAAGACCTATGATAGGGTGGAGCGTTCCCGACACTATCAAAAACCAACTTTTGAGTTCATTTGTGTATATAGGAGAGCTGGTATGATTGAATCGATAGCTGAGCCATTGTTAGTGACACCTCCTTTGATCGAGACAATTTTTGAGCTACGCTGGGAGCTTTTGCAAGATTCTCGAACACAGAGATATCGAGATCCTGCTTACCCGATGATGTATGGAAGGATTTATGAGAGGTTTAAAGATGCGCTACCTTTATTTGAGGATCTCCCTTCATCGCAGACGCATCCTGAGGTGAGCCCATATGTAGTTCGTCACTGGATGCGCAAGGGTAAAGATCTTTATCCTCTTATTCAAGTGGGCCCCGGCATTATTACTGTAAATATGACGAAAGATGGGTATAGTTGGAACTCACTTGTCTCGTTGATTCAGGAAGTCGTGGAAGCAGTCTTAGATCTCTATCCACAGGGTACTTTGCCTTTGAAATTTGTGAAGTCGGAACTCCGTTACTTGAATGCGATCCCTTTTTACTCGCAAGAAGGGATCATTTCCTTTTTGAAAGAGCAGCTACACATGGATGTTGGAGCTCCCAAGGCGTTATTGGCTCGAGATTGGATCTATCCAGATCCGGTAGCACTGAGTCTAAAGTTAGGGTATGGGTTAAGACAGCCGTTGGGGCACCTGGTTTTGGCGCTGGATCTTGGTGAATTTCAGCAGACACCCGCGTATCTTCTGCAGACTATCGTTCAATCGTTCAAAAATGAAGTTGGCCAAGATGAGAAAAAATTAAGTCAATGGCTTCGGGAGGCGCACTTGGTGTGTAAGGAGTCGTTCCAAGCTTTCTGTGAAGGTCAATTGATGGAGCTGTTTCGACAAGAGCTAGTTTTGTCTCCACCCTGAGAAATATTGGATTTGGATCGTATGAAGAAAGTGGCTGTCACAGGAGCGGCGGGGCAAATTGCCTATAGCCTTCTTTTTCGCATTGCAGCGGGGGATCTCTTAGGTCGAGAGAAGGTCCATCTATCTTTATTGGATCTTCCTTCCATGAGGCAAGTCTTGGAAGGGGTCCGGATGGAGTTGGAGGATGGGGCCTATCCGGTGCTTGAGACAATTACATGTTCGTCTAAGGCTGAGGAAGCTTTTGAGGGGGCAGACCTTGTCATTCTTCTGGGGGCCAAGCCAAGGGGGCCTGGAATGGAAAGAAGAGACCTTCTGAGTGCAAATGGCTTGGTTTTTGTTGAACAAGGAAAGGCTTTGAATCGGAGTGCATCAGCGGACGCTCATGTCCTCGTGGTAGGCAACCCGTGCAATACGAATGCCTGGATAGCTCGCTATTTTGCCCCTCGTCTGAATCCATTGCGGTTCTATGCGATGACTCGGTTGGATCAAAATCGGGCGATCTTTTTGGCTTCGAAAAAAGCTGGCTGCCGTGTCGAAGAGGTCCATGATCTCATCGTTTGGGGGAATCATTCTCAGACGCAGGTGCCTGACTTTGTCAACGCAAAGATTGGAAGAAGGGCTCTTTGCGAAGTCATTCAAGATCGTCACTGGTTGGAAGGAGAGTTTGTATCCCAGGTACGTCAAAGGGGGGCTGCCGTGATCCGGGCAAGGGGTAAATCGTCTGCAGGATCAGCTGCTGAAGCAGCGTTGCTTTCGATGCGCTCTGTCCTAGGGCTGCACGATATGGGTAAGGCCTTTTCCTTAGGAGTGACAAGTGTCGAGAATCCCTATGGCATTGAAGAAGATTTAATTTTTTCCTATCCTTGCAGGGGGAGGGAAGGGGGCTGTGTGGATGTCGTTCGGGGATGGGTCTTGGATGCTTTCTTAGATAAAGAGATTCGTCTTTCCGAAGCGGAGCTAGTAGAGGAAAGGGACCTTCTTCTTCGTGAGGTTATATGAGCCATAATCTCTTCACTTTGACAGAGTCTCATTTGGAGACAGGACTATTGAAAGTGCCCGTAGGCTATTGTGTGACTTCGTACGTAGATCCACAGAAAGGACTTTTTTATGCGGGCTATCCCATCTCTTGGCTCGTTGATAAAGATCCCCTCGAGGTGATCTACCTCTTATATCGAGGCAGGATGGGGACAGAGCAAGAGATGGGTTCATTCCGACAAGAATTGGAAAGACGCTCTGGTTGTTCTCCCGAAGAGGTGACTCCCTTGCCAAAGGTTGGTGTAGGCAACCCAGCTCATCTGTTTGCATCGTGGCTTCTCACACTCGAACGTGACCGAGCCTTCATTTCGTACGAAGAGCAGGTGTTAGAATGGATAGCCAAAATACCAGCTTGGGTTGGACTATTTATCGCGTGCGCTCAAGGATGGCAACCGAGGAGCGATCTTACTTTGCCGATGGAACCCTTTTCTTGGCATCGTCGTTTTGTTGCAGCAGTGGGAGTGAACCCTCTTGCTCATTTGTCGCATGTGATCTCTTTGATTTCAATTCTCCATTTTGATCATGGAGGAGGTAGTTTCTCCTCTTTTATCGCTAAAAATATGGCTTCAGGACTTGCCTCTTTACTCAGCTCAGAGGCAGCTGGATTCATGGCTCAAGGTACTTATCGCTCTGCTCAAGAAAGTAGGAGGAGTCTTGACAACCTCTTCGAATTAGAGGCGAAGCTACAAGGAGATCTATCGCCTCTTCGAGTTCGAGCTTTGCTGGAGGAAAAATTATCTAAGGAAGGGACTTTAGCAGGCTTCGGCCACCCACTTTTAGAGCAAGAGGATCTGAGGGCAAAGATTCTCTACGACTATGGACAAAAACATTTTCAAAATCACCCACTGATACAGTTGGCCCACATCGTTCGAAGTGAGGGCACTTCTCTTTTAGCTCTAAGAAAGAACTGTCATCAATATCCGAATGTCCACGCCATCAATGGCGCCCTACTTTGGGCGGCTGGGTGGACATATCCTCAATATTTACCCCTCGTCATCGGCATGGCCCGCTCAGTTGGCACGGCTCTGCAGATTCTCTATGAACGGACAGAAGCTGGCCAGGGACAAGGTCTTCCCATGGTGCAACCTTACTACCTCTACCGGAGTCGTTGACATTGAATACTTCCTTGAGAACCTACTATCCCCCGATTGAACCTAGGCGATCGGGATTATTAAAGACAGACGGAGTCCACCAGATCTACTGGGAAGAAAGTGGTTGTCCTGAGGGGCTTCCTGTGTTGTTTCTACATGGAGGTCCTGGTGCAGGAACAGATGTGCATCATCGTTGTTTTTTTGATCCAGATCGATACCGCATTATCTTGATGGATCAAAGAGGTGCTGGGAAAAGTGTGCCTTACGCCACGCTGCAAGAGAACACTACTTGGCATTTGGTCCGAGATTGTGAACGATTAAGACACCATCTGAAGATTCCCAAGTGGATGTTGTTTGGTGGTTCTTGGGGAGGTTTCTTGGCTCTTGTTTATGCCATCACCCACCCTGAGGTGGTCTACTCTATGGTTTTGAGAGGCGTTTATTTAGGAAGAAAAAAAGAGGGTTTTTGGTTTTTTCAAGAAGGGGCTTCTAAAATTTTTCCCGATGAATGGGAACGATTTCTCGAGCCTATTCCTGTGGAAGAAAGGGGGGACATGATTGGGGCCTATTTCCGTCGTTTGACGTCGCCTGAGAAGAGCCTACGAAGAAGGGCTGCTCTCGCATGGTCTCGCTGGGAGGGGGCAAACTTGCGCCTTTTTTTTGATCCCCAAAAGTTTGACGATTTTGCCGAAGAGACTCGAGCTGATGCTCTGGCAAGGATAGAGTGTCACTATTTCATCCACGGTTGTTTCCTAGAAGAGGACGATTGGATTTTAACAAGAATGGGCAAGCTTGCAAGAATTCCAGCGGTCTTAGTCCATGGGCGGTATGACACGATTTGTCCTTTAGAAAATGCGTGGGAGCTCCACCGCGCTTGGCCAGGCTCAGAGCTTCGGATCATCCCTGACGCTGGACATACATCGGGAGAAACAGGGACGCTTGATGCCCTTATTGATACCTTGGACCGCCTTGCTTCAATTGGAATGTGAGAGATCCTTCATTGATCGTGTATTCGGTAATAATCCCTGTGGCAGGATCGTAGGATCCCGTGACTTTGAGCCAACCCTTGAGATAGCCGGCGTCGGGACAGATGAATTCTAGGCGATTGTTTGGGCGCTTCTCGACATGAATGGTGATGAGGTTTTCTTTTTTGCTCAAGAACTCATTCCCGAGCCACCGAGAGATTGTAGCCAACATCTTGACAAGAGTTCCCATGGAACCCACTCCGTAAGGCAAAGGGTTGAGAGAGCAAAAAGAGAATTGTTGTGCTTGAGAATCTTGTAAAAACGGCCACAGGGTGAAGGTAGGATCTGCGATCAGGGGTAGAGGCTGTTGGGTCGACGGATCCAGCGGTAGCTTAACTTGGGTGTCGATCGTCCTTCTGATATCGATCTCACGGCCGTTGATGCGAACCTGAGGACCCGATGCATAATCCATTGTCATGGTTGCATATTTATGACAGTTCTCTTGAGGGCAAGAAGAGGGTGTTTGCCCTTCACAAGAAGTGATCTGACCATTTTCGTTGTAGGAGGTTTTGATTTTAGAAGTTGGAGATGTTTGGCTGGATTCTTTGATATTGCCATTGGAATGCCGGGTAATGGTATACTCGGTGAGCCCATCTTGGTTGTTTTCGTAGACGTATCGGAAGGTTAAAGGTCGCTGTTCTTGTTCGAGTGGGATATCCGATGTAGATGTGGTGATTGTTGGGGGTATCCAAGGTTGAATGACACAAGGAGGTGCGCTTGGGGTTGAGTCGACTACGACACGACCTGCAGATGAAAGAAGCTCTGGAGATCCGAGCCACTTCCAAACGATCCAAATAATTGCATTGAGAATAGGGATTGAGAGGGCAAAAGCTGTCATACACGACACTACCCGCTCTTTCCAAGACAGGGAAGGGAAGGCAATGTGATGGAAGTTGATCCCTTTAGAGCCACGGAGCCAACGCTCTTTTGCCTCTAAAAAGGGGGAGATCAGGATGTTTCCAGCTGTAAGGGGTTGAGTCAAAGTGGTCATAAGTTTGTACCGTATTTCTACGATGATAATATAGATTAAAGCAAAATATAAAAACATTTCAATGTGCAGTATATTGTATGGTAATTGAGTTATCTAATTTGGCTGTATCTTGGAAGGGGGCTTGGAAGCGTTCTTTAAGTTGGACCACAACCCTGTGGGCTTTTGGATGGCTTGCTTGTATAGAGGCCTTGCGTCTGCTGTTGGGCACCCATTTTTTACATAGCTCATGCCGTGGACTGGTTCTAGATATGCCTCTTACTGTAGGACTTGGTGGTTTTGTATGGATTGGGTGGTATCTTTTTTTACGATGTCACAAGGGGGGAGCTACGCAATTTAGATGCGATAGGGTCTGTAATAATGATTTATATAAGTTATTTGTGATGTCTTGGATCCCCCTTTGCGGATGGGTTGTTTGTTTTTGTATGACAGCTCCCTTTCTTTGGGCAGGGGGGAGGTTCCCTTGGCTTGGGATGATCTTTGGTTGGGCGGTAGGACTCCTTTTACTTGTAGAAAAAATTTGGCTTGGTATGCTCTTTTTTGCTTTTCCCCTCCTGCTACCATTGTTGTTCATAATTCAAATAGAATCTTTATTCAGTGTGCAAACCATACGACTTATGTCGATACAATTTCGCAAGGTATGGCCGCAAGCTTTGGGCTATTTTGGGCTAGGAATGCTCCCCTTGTGGGTTGTTTGGGAGGTTTGGGACCAGGTGACCATATCCCTAGGGGTGGCGATATTAAACTGGTCTTGGGTCGGGATTTGGTTGGCCGAGCTTCCTTGTATCTTGCTTTTTGCTCTTGCAGCTAGGTTTGCATGTCAATGGTTTTTAGATAGTTCTGTTGTTCTTTGGGGTTCACTCTATGCAGATGAGCGAGATAAACATTTCTAATGTATTGTACCTCACACGGCTCGAGTATGGAGTGATTTCTTTCGTTTGATATATACACAAATGAATTCCAAGCGTCGCCGACACTGTCAAAAACCAACTTTTGAGTTCATTTGTGTATAAGTCGCTGGTCTGGTATCATGCTCCTGCTCGGAGGTCTAGGATTTATGGGTTTATCTATTGACACAGGTGTGAGGGCGGCGGATGCCTTCATCAATTGCGTGCCAGTGGTTGGGCAGCTCAATCAGTTCGTACAGCTCTGCTATAGAACCACGGCGACTGTCCAGGGTCAGACTGTCCCTGGATTCAAGACCACCCTTAAAATTCATGTTCTCAGTAAAACTCCGTCGGAATTGGTTGTTGGATGTATCCCGATCTTGGGGACGATCGTGGCGATCGTAAGGCTTGTTTTCTTCATCTTATTGGGATTCGAAAGTGACCTTAACAGGGCGATCTTGTCCGGTCGGTCGGATTTAGTTCAGCTTTGTTTGGACAATGGGGCTCTCGACGATCCAGAGAGGGCAGTGCAAGCCCTCATACGAGCCGCTCGACAGCAGGAGGGGGGACTTTTTGATTTAGTTCTCAACAAGAAAGATCAAACATCCCCTCACTATTGGAGATACAAGGATGTGATCAAGGTGTTGGCAAGTGGTGCTTTGAGTGCAAGTCAGGCTGTGGGCCTATTGACTGTCTGGGAGTCCTATGGTGATCGCAAGGTAGAAGCTTCAGATTACAATGTGGATAGTCAGGATTTTTCCAAAGTCATTGTGTTCTTGTTGTCCTTGGAGGAGGACTCTTTGCGGGTATTCCAATTGTGCCAAAAACTCCAGAATGTGTTAGACACCCCTAATGTTGTTCAAGGGTTAGCATGTTACACAAGACAAAGACAGAGATCCTTAGCGAAGAAGGCACTTTCTTTGTGGGAAGTTCAAAACGTGCACCGTGTTCTCGATGCTCTACCAAGAGAAGAGATGTTCGGTCCAACGCAGGCAATTGACTTGATCCCTACTTTCGTCACGTTTGCGAAAGGATCGTGGACTGATATAGCAACTAAGATTATAGATAAATTTCCCTCAGAACTCTTGTTCGAGCCTTTTGCAAAGTTTTTAAAATTTGAGTTTTTCGGTGTAGAAGAGCCACCACCTCCTGATTGGCCAATAGTTCTCTTAGTTCTCTCTGGGTCGGTGCCTTTAGAAATAGTCGAAAAGGTTGTCTCTAAACTTGCGAAGCCCTCGTTGGAGCAACTTATTGCTTTCTCCGTTGCCATTGAAGGCTCAAGGTTAATCAGGCAGGGAGATCAAGCTTCTTGGGATCAGTGCTGGACGATTTTGAGCTCTTGGGCTGGGCAGTTCAGTGGAGATCAGATAGGTGAGTGGCTTATCCAAACTTCAAAAGGGGGAGCTTTTAAATTAACTCAACACCTCATTACACATTATCAAGATCAACTTACTCCTCAATTGAAATTCAAAATACTTCAAGAAGCCTTTAATTCTAATAATTTAGGTCGTCAGTTTTTTCAGCAGTGTAGAGCCCTTTGGGAAGGAGATTTTTCGGCATCTGATTGGAAGATATTGACTTCCCAACAACGACAACCTGCAGGGGAGATTGCGTTCTTGTAAGGGGATTTGTTGTGCAAGTGCATGTTGTGGGAGGTGGGATTGCGGGTGTTTCAGTTGCCTGGGCTCTTCTTCAAAGAGGCCACACTGTCACCCTTTGGGAGGCGGACAAGATTGGAGGTGGGGCTACGCAAGCTTGTACGGGATTTCTCCATCCTTTCCCAGGTCTTAGAGGTCAGATGGCTTATCTTGGACAGGAGGCGATGGAAGTGGCGCTTCGTTGGCTTCAGGAGCTTGAAAAGAGGGCCAGGGTCATCCTTCATAGAGGGATTTTTCGAGCCGCTTTGACACAAGACCAGCAATACGATTTTGAGATCTCGTGTAGACGATTTCCACGCTGGGTAGAGAAGGTTGTCTGGCGCGGCTTTGCAGGTATGTGGATCCCTCAAGGGTGTGTCCTTTCGGCTGTCTGTTTTGTCGATACCCTCTGGGCTCTTTGCGAGGAGAAGGGAGCTACTTGGATCCAAAAGAAGGTTGAGTCTTTAGATCAACTCCCTAACAACGAATTCATTGTGTTAGCTACAGGGGCTTGGAGCCATCTTTGGGATCCTTCTCTACATTCTTTTTATAACAAAGGGCAAAGTTTTCAGATTCATATCAAGGGGGATATCGATTGGGCTGTCAGTGCTGGAGGACAGATCGGTCGAACGGACCGGGATCATATTTTGATGATTGGTTCGACTTATGAGCACGGCGACTTATCTTGCAACGTGAACCTTGACAAAGCAAAGCCGTTCGTGGAGCAGATGGAGTCCTTTTATCCTGAGGTTACACCGAGCCGCATCGTCCAAGGCTTTGTCGGTCTTCGTGTTGGGGATAGCAAGAGACCATGGCCCTTGATTCGAACGATCGCAAGCAATACGTCGTTGTTTACAGGTCTAGGGTCAAGAGGGTTGCTGTATGCTCCTTATTTCGCAGAACAGCTTGCTATCCAAATAGAAAAACCCTAAGCCTCAATAGCTGACAAAAGTTGGGAATTTGACAAGGAGGTAGCTTGGAATTCATTTTTCTGAAACAGCTAAACTTAAAAAGTTTAGCGATACCAAGAAAGGTGAACTCCAAGCGTCGCCGACACTGTCAAAAACCAACTTTTGAGTTCATTTGTGTATAATACCAAATATCAAGCCGCGCGCAGTATAAAATCTTGCAACTTGACTATAGGCTTGCTACTCTGGCTGGACCATGGAAGATACATTTACTTTCCTAGGGACAGGCTCTTCAGTTGGAGTGCCGATCATTGGGTGCGATTGCCAGGTGTGCCAGAGCCAAGATCCTGAGAATATGCGATTCCGAGCCTCTGGGCTGTTATTAGCTCGGGGGAAGTTCCTTCTCCTCGATGTGGGACCTGACTTTCGGTCTCAGGCTTTAGTCAATGGAATTCGTCATTTAGATGGTCTTCTCGTCACCCACACCCATTCAGATCATATCGCAGGTATCGATGATTTGAGGATTTTTTTTGTACGAAGGGGGCAAGCTTTCCCATGTCTTGCCTCACCGGAAAGTTTTCTCGATCTTCAAATTCGTTACCCTTATCTTTTTCAACCTATCGGCTCTACGCCAACCTTGAGCGCTCAGTTTGACTTTCATCTTCTCGATCATGACCGAGGCTCTTGCATGTTTGAAGGGGTACCACTGTCGTATGTAAGCTATCGACAAGGAGGGGTCAAAGTGACAGGCTATCGATATGAACATTTCGCCTATATCACAGACATTCGGGAATTTGAGATGACAATGTGGGATGACTTAATGGGGATCGATACACTTGTCATTAGCATGTTACAAGAACAGCCAACTCCGCTGCACTTGGGATTGGAAGAAGTCATTGAGGTTGTTCAGACATTGAATGTGCGTCGAACCTATTTGACTCACCTTTGTCATGCAATTGATGCCGGTTCGTTTTCGAAGAGACTTCCCTCGGGTATTTATTTAGGATATGATGGCTTGAAGTTGGATCTACAATCGTAGGTAATGTGATGGAGCAGCAAGGTGAGAAAGCGTTGAGGGGGAGACTCAGCGATCTGTCGGGGGAGGTCAAGTCGGCTCTGTTGGTAGGTGTTTACGGAATGGAGGGGAAAGGAAAATTTGATTTAGAAGAGCAGCTCGATGAGCTTGCAAGGCTTTGTGATACCTATGGCATTGAGACAACAGCACCTCTATTGGTCCCCATTCGAGAAATTCGGTCGGCCACATACATAGGCAAAGGCAAGGTCGAAGAGATTCGGGACATCGTCGAGCAAAAAAAGATCAATCTTGTTGTCTTTGACCAAGATATCTCGGCGCAACAGCAGCGCAATCTGGAACAGTTGATCGAATGTACGGTCATCGATCGGACCGAACTTATTTTGGAGGTATTTCATCGGCGTGCCAAGACAAGGGAGGCGAAATTACAAGTGGAGCTAGCTTCGCTCAAATATCAGATGCCCCG
>JAGVDZ010000144.1 GCA_020058465.1 Parachlamydiales bacterium
AATGAGTCCTCAGAAAGCTCTCGAAGAGCACTTTTGTTGTCAGGATGGCGGAGCAGGCTTTTGGGGGTGAAGATAACAAGAGGCTTTTGGATCGGACGAAGAGCTTGTCGGCAGAGGAGATGATAATATTGAGATGGCGTTGTCGGGTAGGTCACCTGGATATTATTTTGCGCTGCAAGCTCTAAAAATCTTTCGATACGTCCCGAGCTATGTTCAGGCCCCCCCCCCTCGTAACCATGAGGTAGGAGTAGGGTTAAGCTAGAGCTTTGGTGCCATTTTTGCTCCGCTGTTGTGAAATAATGGTCAATCGGAATTTGTGCCCCAATGACAAAATCCCCATACTGAGCTTCCCAAAGACAAAGGGTATCGGTAGCAGCCCAGCTATAACCGAGCTCAAATGCCAAGGCTGCATACTCGGACAGTAACGTGTTATGCACAGTCACCTTGTCCTCTCCTAAAAACAGAAACGAGCTATGCCGCTGCCCTGTCGTCTGATCGACCCACGAGGCGTGTCTTTGGCTAAATGTGCCTCGAACGGCATCTTGGCCGACGAGACGTACCCTTTTCTTGTGCTTACAGATGACACTCCATGCCAACGCCTCTGCCGTCATCCAGTCGATTTCTTTCCAAGAGGGATCAGCTTCGATGGAAGCTTTTCTTTTCTCCAACATCTTGCAGAGCTTTGGATGAATGTGGAACCCTCTTGGCACTTCGGTTAACTGCAAGCCAAGCTCTCGAAGATCTGGTATGGACACCTGCAGTTGGATTGGCTTGAAGAGCGTGTCCGGTGTTAGACAAGATTGGACTTCTTTACCATAGAGCACTTGAGGCGACACTGCCTGCACCTCTTTGACCTTGTTCAAGGTGGTGGCAAGCTTTTGTTCTTCTTGCAAAGAGACCTTTCGACATTGATCCAATTCTTGCTCACTTTGAGAAAAGAGCTGAGTAAAAGAGCCCTTCTTGGCAATGATTGCATACTCAAGGGGCTGTGTATAGGTAGGATCGTCCCCTTCATTGTGCCCTTGCTTTCGATAACCATTAAGGTGCAAAAATACATCTACCTGAAACTTCTTTCTTGCCTCCAAAAGAAGTCTTGTTGCCTGGATACATCCTGCTAAATCTTCGACATTCACATGGCAAACGGGGGCAGAAAAACTCCTGGCGATGGAAGAAGGATACAACATCGATCGGCCTTCTCTAGGAGATGTCGTGTACCCCATTTGGTTGTCGATAATGATATGAAAAGTGCCCCCCACAGAAAATCCTTCTAGTTGCCCCATCTGGAGTGTCTCATAAACGACCCCCTGCCCTGCAATCGCCGCGTCCCCATGCACCAACATGGACATCACCTGCTTACGGTGGATCTCTTGTAGCGCTCTGACCTGTCCTAAGACGATGGGATCAGTCGATTCTAGACAAGAAGAATTTGGAGACAACGTCCAACGTACTTTAGAAGAGGAAAGACTCGTGTATCCTTTGTGATATTTGACATCAGCACTGTCTTCAAGCCCATACTCGATCGTATCTTCAAACTCCCTTAAAATAAGCTCATAGGGTTTATGCAAAATTTGGGCTATCACTGCAATACGTCCCCGATGGGGCATTCCCAATAGGATCTCTTCGATATGATGGACAGAACTCCAGCGTTCAATTTCGTCTAAAATCACAAGAAAAGGATCCATCCCTTCCGATGAAAATCGAGTCAGGCCTGGATACTTTTTATTAAAAAAGCTCTCAAACCCTTCTACCTTCGCAAGGATCTCAAGGGCTCGAGCTCTTTCTTCTGCTTGAAGTGTATAAGGGAAGGTAGCCTCGATGATCTCTTGCATCCAAAGCTCTAACTCAGGATGACCAAGATCTTTGTATTCAAACCCGACACTGCCTGTGTAAGGCGATATCGACAAGGGATCGAGACCCAAGCGCTCTACTAACTCTAGATGATCTCTTAGCCCTAAAGGTGAAAATAGGGCAATCAAATGTCCCCACCGCCTTTCCTTATCTAGTAAGCTATCCCCAGACGAACTCAGGGGTTCTAGCTCATCAAAGAAAGATCGCCACCTTCGGTCCATCTTGATAGGGCACTCCAAGTATCTCTTGTAACACTCTTCTAAAAAAGAAAGGTTGCCCAAGTTGGCAAAATCTGGAAGGATGTCTTTCATAGCAATCTTTTTTTTGAATACCACATGTTAGCCAATTCGGCCAATGGATTTTCAATTCAATTTAATCTTAGAAAACCAACAAGATACGTGTTTTATCTTGAGCGAAATAGAAGGATACGTTACAAACTCGTTCACATCTTGTAGAGCAGTTGAGGTATATGGGCTTGAAGAGCGAAAGATTGAAGAAGTTAGAAGCTGAGCTGGAAGATCTAGAGAAGTGGATGAGTCTTGGGCTTGTCCCCAAAAAAGACTTTGAAAAGCATCGAGATGAGATGCAAACGTTAAAAGGGAGGATCGACGAGGAAAAAGAAAGGCTCCGCTTTATGAAGGAAAGTGGGGAAGCGGAGGAATACACAGCACCGAAAAAAAATGCACATCGGGTCTATGCAGAGCCCCATACTTTGCCCGATATCGATGTGAGCTCTGAGACTGATGCTGGCCTCGACATGGATACAGAATCGTACGACACAGAAACGACCAGTGAAGAGGAAACAGAAAGCCCTCAAGATGAGGATAAGACGATCCTCGAGGAAGAGGAGGCAGAGGAAGAAGATGATCCCTTCTCTGACCGTAATCGTTGGCGGCGAGGGGTTCTCGAGGACCCAGACTCTGAGAACTGGTGAGATTTCTCTCTATGTCCATCTTCCCTTTTGCAAAAAAAAATGTCCCTATTGTCATTTTTTTGTCCTCCCCGACCGCCTCGACCTGCAAGAGCAGCTTTGGGAGGGACTGCAGCTCGAGTGGGATCTTAAAAAGGCTTGGCTGGAAGGCTACCTCGTCGTTTCGATCTATTTTGGGGGGGGGACCCCTTCTTTGTTCCGTCCCCTCTATCTTCGCTCCCTTTTAGATCGACTCTTGCAAGAAATCCCCTCTTTGGACTCTAGAGTCGAGATCACCTTGGAAGCCAATCCAGAAGAGCTGAGTTTGTCTCAGCTACAGCAATTTAGAGAGTTTGGGATCAATCGTCTCAGCCTTGGAGTCCAATCTTTCGATACCTCATCTTTAACGATCCTGGGACGTTGTCATAGCCCGTCTAAGGCAAAGCAAGCCCTTCTAGACGCAAAACAAGCAGGCTTTGACAATGTCTCCATCGATCTGATGTACGATCTTCCTTCTCAAACCCTCCCCTCTTTTGCATCGACTCTCGATCAATTAGAGGGTCTGCCCTTCACCCATCTGTCTCTTTATAATTTAACGATCGAACCTCATACAGTCTTTTATCGAGATCGGCACAAGCTATCACTACCAAACCAAAGTGCCAGTCGAAACCTCCTAGATCAGGCCCTTGCAGCCTTATCAAGGCTAGGTTTAAAAAGATATGAAATTTCAGCCTTTGCAAAGCCTGGGTATGAGTCTCGCCATAATTTAGGCTATTGGCTCAATCGT
>JAGVDZ010000104.1 GCA_020058465.1 Parachlamydiales bacterium
ACAAGATCGGATCATCTTTTTTTGTAGCTGCGGAACTAGAGCAAGGTCAATTTCGACTCCAAGATCCCCCCTGGCTACCATCACCCCGTCAGCAGCACTTAAAATCGAATCAAAATGATCCACCCCTTCCGTACTCTCAATTTTAGCAATCACCTGGATGTGACTGCCCCCATGACTTTGAAGATGCCGCTTGACTGATAAGACATGCTCTGCCGATCGGATAAAGGAGGCTGCCACCCAATCCACCCCTTGGAGACAACCAAAAGTCAGGTCTTGTTGATCTTTATCGGTAAGAGCAGGCAAGGGCAGCACAACACCTGGCAAATTCATACTCTTACCACTTTGAAGACTTCCACTATTTTCAATCTCAACAATGGCCCGGTCAGAGTTCATCTCGAGTACATGGGCAATAAGATAGCCATCGTCAAAAAGAACTTTAGTTCCAGGTATAAGGGCCTCGAGGATAGTCGGAGGGGAACATGGAATTTGTTTACCTTGAGCCTTGCCAATCACAAGCTCAACTCGCTCTTTCGACTCGAAATGAATCCCCTCCGAAGATAATTTGCCCACCCTGATTTTGGGCCCCTGCGTATCGAGCATAATGGCAATAGGGATTTGAAGGGTATCTCTTGCCCGTTTAAGATTGACGATCATCTCGGCATGATCCTCATGAGTCCCGTGGCTAAAATTCAAACGAGCGACCCTCATCCCAGCTCGAATCATCTCCAAAATCATCTCATACTTAGAACAAGCAGGTCCCATCGTACAGACAATTTTTGTCCGCAGCCTTGTTGCCATTCAGTTCATCGTCCACATAGTGTTAATAATAAGCTGTTTGAGAAAAGGAGTCTCTCAGTTCTCAAGCTAGCATGGGAAATCCCATGAAAAATTGGAAGTTCTTATTGTAAAATGGGTCCTTTTTCAAAGGATGACCCCACTTGCCTTCTGATGTCCCTATCTGCCTCAAGAACTGTCGTGTCCATAACCTCAAAGGGATTGACTTAAAGCTTCAACCAGGTCAAATGATCGTCTTCACAGGTGTTTCCGGCTCCGGTAAGTCATCCCTTGCTTTCGATACCCTATTTGTCGAAGGACAACGCCGTTATTTGGAGTCACTACCCCACTCTTTAAGACGTCTATTGCCGACCTTCCCACAACCCTTGATCGACCACCTCTCTGGCTTGAGTCCAACCATCGCAATTGAACAAAAGCTGGCCACCAAAACACCGAGGTCAACAGTAGGAACCATGACCTCCATTTTGGACTTTTTAAGAGTTCTTTTCGCTCGCCTAGCTGTCCCCCACTGTCCCGTGAGTCGAGAACCCCTCGCCCCTCAATCGATCGAACAGATTAGGGCAGCCTTAGTGTTCAAAGGGGAGGCCAAGGTCGTCATTTTAGCCCCCCTTGTTCGAAAAGAAAAGGGGGATTTGTCCCATTGGCTTCAGCAATGTGTAGGCCAAGGTTATACGCGTCTTCGGATCGACGGTGGATGGGTCGATGCCAGTGAACCTTGTTCCTATCATATTGAAGAAGAACATGATATTGATATTGTAATCGATCGACTCCAAATCGATGACGAGACTCGCTTGAACGAGGCTCTCTTACAAGCACTCGAACAAGGTAAGGGGGTGGCCATTGTCGTCTGGCCAGAGCTTGGTGAAGAAAAGTTATTTTCTCAATATGCCCACTCCCCCATCTCTGGTCTATCCTACCCTCCTCTCGAGCCTGCCGACTTTTCTTTCAACCACCCAAATGGAATGTGTACTGAATGTCAAGGTCTTGGAATTTCTTCAACGTTCGACTTAGACAAGATTTTCGATCCAAAGCTCTCCATTGCGGACGATTGTTGTAAGGTTGGGAGCTCTTACCAAACCGTTCGATACGGGAATATCTACCGCAATCTCGCTCGTATCTATCGGTTCTCTGTCGACACACCATGGGAGCAGCTGAGTTCTTCTGCCAAAGAGGTCTTTCTCTACGGGACAGCGAAAAAATGGACCCCGATGTGCTTTACCCATCCCGAAACGGGGCAACGGTGGGAAGAGTATGTTCAGTGGAAAGGGGTTCTTCATGAAGCTAAGGTCCGTCTTTTGGCAGCCAAAAGTACCCAATATCGGAACAAGATGAGCCCATGGTTGATCGAAGGGGTTTGTCCAGAGTGTCGAGGCAGCCGTCTTCTTCCCTATCCGTCGGCTGCGCAATTTCGAAACAAGACACTCCACGAACTGACTCTTTTACCTCTAGATGAGTTGGCTTTATTTTTTAAAGATCATGTCCTATCATTAGGTCAAAGAGAGTTCCTGATTGGACAAGGTCTGATCGAGGAAATCGAAAAGCGCCTCGTCTTTCTCAATCAAATAGGTCTTGGCTACCTTTCTTTAAGTCGATCCGCCCCCACACTCAGCGGCGGGGAGTCGCAACGAGTCAGACTTGCCTCCCAGATGGGAGCTGGACTCGTCGGCGTCACCTATGTTCTCGATGAACCCTCAGTTGGGCTCCATCCAGAAGATCATCATAAATTGATCCAAGCTCTTTTCGATCTAAAGCAACGGGGCAACACACTGCTGATCGTCGAACATGACCTCGACACGATGCAAGCTGCTGATACCATTGTCGATATAGGACCTAAGGCAGGGCGAGAGGGGGGAAGGCTTGTCTTCATAGGCCCTTTCGATCAGCTCCTCAAGGAACCTTCTTCTTTAACAGGGGCCTTTTTGTCGGGCCGAAAAAGGATCGTCCCTATAGATCACCGGCCACGTGATCTTCGAACTACGCCGTCCATCACAATCCGCGACCTTGCATACCACAATCTTGCCAATATCACCGTCCGCTTGCCTCTCCATGGTTTGGTCGCCATCACAGGCGTTTCTGGCTCGGGTAAATCATCCCTCATAACCCAAACGTTGATCCCTGCTCTCAAAACAGCCTTGAAGGATCCTACCTCTTTGAAAGGTCCTTTTTCTAGCTTGGAGGGAATTGAGACCATCGACAAGGTGATCGCTGTGGATCAATCCCCTATCGGACGCACCTCCAGATCGAATCCTGCAACCTACATCAAACTCTTCGATGAGATCAGGGAAGTCTTTGCCGAAATGCCTCTAGCCAAGGCCAAAGGACTCACCCCCTCCCACTTTAGCTTCAACATTCAAGAAGGGTCTTGCCCCTATTGTAAAGGGCTTGGAACGATTCCTATCGATATGGACTTTATGGAAGAAAGCTCTCTTGAATGCCCTCAATGTTTAGGCAAGAGGTTTGATTCAGAAGTATTGTCTATCCTCTACAAGGGCAAGTCGATTTATGATCTTTTGGAAACCGATGTCGAAGAAGCTCTATCCCTATTTGAAGCATTGCCCTCGATTCGAACAAAACTTAAGCTCTTGAAAGAGGTAGGTCTTCATTACATCAAACTAGGCCAACCCTCGACCACATTGTCAGGAGGAGAGGCGCAGCGGATCAAGCTTGCAAGAGAACTGTCTCTCCCCTCATCTGGCCACACTTTGTACCTTTTTGATGAACCAACAACAGGTCTTCATTTCCAAGACATAGAGCGCCTTTTGTCGTTGATGCAAAAACTTATTGACAAAGGACATTCGATCTTTGTGGTGGAGCATCATCTAGAGATGATCCAAGCTGCCGATTGGGTGATCGATTTAGGACCTGGCCCTGGCAAACTAGGGGGCAAAATCGTAGGAGAAGGCCCCCCCTTGCATATCCAGACTCTGCCCAGCGCTACGGGTCGTGCTCTCCGGGAAGAACACAGGGGGGCTTATTCAAATAAGGTAAGCTTTCCTTTTTCTGACTCCATAACGATTTTAGAGGCTGAAGAAAACACCTTGCGCAAGGTCTCGCTCCAGTTGCCGAAGCAAAAGCTCATTGTCTTTGCAGGCCCCTCCGGATCTGGGAAAAGCTCACTTGCCATCGATACACTCCTGGCAGAAGGGCAAAGACGCTACTTTGAAACTCTCTCTCCTTATGTGCAAAGCCTTCTTCCCATTCCCTCAAAACCCAAAGTGGCCGAAATTGAAGGGCTCTCTCCAACAATTGCTCTCGAGCACAAGACAGGAGGACTGAATCCGAGGAGTACTGTCGGAACGATCACCGAAATCTATGATCTTCTAAGACTTCTCTACACCCATCTGGGACGACCTTTTGATCCTTCAACACAAAAACCCATTCGAGAGGTGACAGTAGCCTTCATCGTTGAAGAACTCTTGACCCTTCCAGAGGGAACCCCTCTCTATTTGATGGCCCCTTTGAAATGTAACAATGCCTCTTCCATGACGTTGCTTCAACAAGCCCTCCTTCAGGAGGGGTATGTGCGGGCCCGCTATCGAGGTGCTTTTGTAGAGCTTGAAAAACCACTCTCTTTTCAACCTGAAGATACTCAAATCGAGCTTGTCTTAGATCGGCTAAAAGTGGGTCCTAAAGCCAAAACTCGCCTCTTTGAAGCTGTCGAAAAGGGAACCCAAAAGACGCAAGGTAGGCTCATTGTCATGACTCCTGACGAAGATTTAACATTCCGACTGGGACTCACGACACTCGGCACAGATCAAACGTTCGCTCCCCTGTCACCTCAGACTTTTTCATTCAATCACATTCAAGGGATGTGTCACGAATGCCAAGGACTTGGAGTGACCTATGTGGCCTCTATCCACAGCTATCCCCCTCTCCTGAAGAGGTCTATTGAAGAGGTGTTAGAGTCCCTCTTCCCTTCTCACGACGCCCTCTCCGATCACTTCGTGAACATGGACACTTCAATCCCGATCAAACAACTGTCTGATCGAGACAAAGAGATCTTCTTTCATGGTAACCTTGAAACAAGCACTTCTTCGATCCGTTGGATAGGATTAGTCCCCTTGATCCACCTTCTTATGAAGGTGGGTAGCAAAGAGATGAGAAAAAGCCTCCAACCCCTCATGCAGGAACATCTCTGTGCCCATTGTCAAGGGGAACGTCTCAATCCCCTAGCTAGAAACGTACGACTTGAACACCGACAAGGGACAAGCCATACATTACCGCAGTTATCGTCGCTCCCTCTGTCGCAAGTCCTTTCGTTGATCAGTTCTCTTCAACCCCCGTCGTTCTTAGAAGATGTCGTCACCAAGATCATCCAACAGCTCGAATTTTTAATCTCACTCGAGCTTGAGTATCTAAGTCTTGAGCGTAAAGCACCCACCTTGAGTGCAGGAGAGCTTCAAAGGATTCGGTTAGCCCAACAATTGGGGACCAAACTCAGCTCTTGTCTTTATATCCTAGAAGAACCGACAAGAGGGCTCCACCCCCACAATATAAAATCGCTCATGAAAGCTTTACACAACTTGAAAGAGAACAACAACACTCTACTCATCATTGAACATAATCTCTCCGTCATCGGCCAAAGTGATCATATCGTCGATTTTGGCCCTAAGGCAGGTCAAGAAGGGGGTAGGATCATCGCAGAAGGCTCTCCTAGCATGATCGAGGCCCACCCTACTTCATTAACCGGGGCTTATCTGGCTCGCACTAAAACGATCCCTCTGCCCCAAAAACTGCGCCAGTCAGTCCATTTTATCACCATCGAACAGGCAAGCCTTCACAATTTAAAGTCGTTGAGTCTTTCTCTGCCGACCCAAGCTTGGGTCTCCATCAGTGGTGTTTCAGGTTCAGGGAAATCCACATTGATCCAAGAACTCCTTTTGCCAGCAGCCCTCCAAGCGATCCGAGCCAAATCTTCCAAGCCTATCACCTATCGAAATACCCTCTTTACAGGCCTTTCGGCATTTGACCAAGTCCTTTTTCTCGATCAAAATCCAATTGGGACAACCTCTCGTGCCGATGTCAGCTCCTATAGTGATGTGCAAACAGAGATCCGCTCTCTTCTTGCCTCTTTGAAGGTGGCCAAACAACGAGGCCTTCTGCCAAAACATTTCAGTCCCAACCATCTAAGCGGCATGTGTCGTACCTGTTGGGGACTTGGCTACCAAGTGATACAGCTTCAATTTCTTCCATCTGCCCATATCGTATGTCCGGCATGCAAAGGAGCTAAACTCAATCCCGTATCTCTCGAAGTGACCTACAAGGGGCGTCATTTTGGACAAATCCTACAGTTAACCATCGATGAGGCCTTATTTATTTTTGAAACTTATCCTAAGATTCTGAAAAGACTGAAGTCCTTACATGAGGTTGGCATCGGCTATCTGACCCTTGGGCAGACAATTGCCTCTCTTTCAGGGGGAGAGGTTCAACGTCTTCGCTTATCCAACGAGCTATCCAAAGCAAGAGGTTCTAAGGTCCTTTATATTTTTGACGAACCTTCCTCGGGTCTACATATCGACGACCTCTTTAAGCTGATTCCCCTCTTTCATCGCCTGGTCGATCGAGGCCACACTCTCATCATGATCGAACACCACCCACATCTGCTCATGCAAAGTGATTTCATCGTCGATCTCGGTCCTAAAGCTGGCAGTCTAGGAGGTGAGATTGTGGCCATCGGTACGCCCAAAGATATTGCCCTCAACCCCCGATCTTTGACGGGCCAAGTATTATACACACAAATGAACTCAAAAGTTGGTCATTCATCGTGGTCGAGATGAGGTCCCCCCACGATCGAACAAGACATAGACTGTAGGTGTGACAAGAAGGGTGATCAGTTGAGACAAGACAAGGCCTCCCAAGATAACAATGCCGAGAGCCATCCGATTTTGGGCCATGCCTCCACCTAGTCCCAAGGCAATAGGGAGTGCTCCCATGGCTGATGAAAGAGTCGTCATCATAATGGGACGAAAGCGGAGTACTGCTGCCTGAAGTATGGCCTCTTGAGCAGAGCACCCTTGTTGAGTTTTTTGTAGCCGCAGTGCCACATCTACCAAAAGGATCCCATTTTTCAACACGATCCCCATCAATAAAATAAGACCTACGAATGAGTAGATGGACATAGGCATCCCAGTCAGAAAAAGGGTCAAAAGACCCCCAAGGACAGTGCACGGAAGAGCACTCATCACTGTCACAGGGTGCAAAACATGCTCGTAGAGAATCCCTAAGAGGACATACATGGCCAGCCCTGCGATGATGGCTAGGATACCAAGCGACTGGAACGACTGTCGAAAAATCTCTGCTGTCCCAATGAAGGAAGCTTGGATTTGGGGACCCAACTTTTGAGCCGCCACGTTCTCAATATCTTGAATAGACTGGCTCAACGGGACATTGGGAGCTGTATTGAAAGAGATATTCACCGCACTCAAACCGTTGATATGGTTGATCGATGAGGGGCTCACAGTTTCTTTTGCGTCGAGAACAAGACCCAAAGGAACTAGAGCCCCAACATTAGATTGGACATAGAGCTTTGACAAAACTGTTGGATCTTTATAGTACCAAGGCAGCGTTTCTAAGATCACATCATACTGGTCTAAAGGAGCATTGATCGTTGCCACTTTCAGATTCGAGTAGGCATACGAAAAAAAGGTTTCGATCGTCTTGGCATCGAGGCCGTAGTAAAAAGCCTTGGTTCGATCGATTGAAAGCTTCCACGTCGGTTGTGTAATCCTCAAATCTGAAGAGACCTGAGATAAACTCCTAAGCCCCCGAAGAGTCTCTGTGAAGCGCTCTGCTTGATCATAGAGGGCATGGGAATCCAGCGAGATCAAAGAGTATTGATAAAGAGCCTGTGACGTGGTCCCAACAGTGAAGTTAATCAAAGGAAGAGGGGATAAAAAAGTCTGAATACCGCAAAAATCGTCCAAATGATGCTGAATCGAATCGATGGCAGCCTCCATAGGAGCTCTATGGCCAAATGGCTTTAGACGTATAAATATAATCCCTTCATTCGGTGCCTGTAGAGAAACGAATGAAATTAACGAATCGACGTTAGGATCGTGGACAATCGCCCGCGTCATGGTTGTTTGTAGCTCTTGGAGCTTTTCAAATGATGTCCCCTCCTGACTCAACGTAAACCCTTGAATAAATCCGACGTCATCAGGAGGAAGAAAGTCGACTGGGATGTGGATGAATAAAGCCCAAGAGAGGATCAAGCTGCCCAAAGCACATGCCACCACAAACTTGGTGTGCCGAAGAGCCCAAGAAAGGATCGAGTGGTACCAGAGACTCATCTTTCCAATCAAGCGATGAGAGTAGGTGTCTTGCATTGACTTCAAAGAGAGCCTGCTTATCAGCATCGGCGTTAAAGAAAGAGAGATCAGTCCTGAAAAAAGGATTGCCACAATGAGGGTGGTCCCAAATTCTCGAAAAAGACGACCTAGGACACCCCCCATAAGGAGAAGTGGGAGTAAAGCCAGCATTAAAGCAAGTGTGATGCTCATCACAGTCACACTGATCTCACGTCCACTTTGAAGGGCCGCCTCTTTCGGTTGCATCCCTTGTTCGACGTGTCTCATTCCATTTTCTAACACAACAATTGCGTCATCAACTAAAAATCCAACCGATAATGTTAGAGCAAGAAGAGATAACACATCGATACTATAGCCTAAACCGTACATCACAACGAACGTACCTAAGATAGAAAGGGGAATAGATAAAGAAGGGATCCATGTCGCTTTCCAAGAACCTAATGACAGATAGATGATCAAGACCACAAGAGCTAAGGCAATCAAAAGAGTCATTTGGACATCTAAGACCCCTTCTCGAACCGACTCGGAGCGGTCGTAGAGCCTTTGGACCTTTAAGCTCGAGGGAAGCTGTGGAACAAGCTCTTCAAGGGCTTGGTTAACTCGATCGATGATGGTCATCGTATTTTCACCTGGCAGTCGTTGGAGAGCCAAGACAAGACAAGGCACCCTTTCTTGGGGGGTCTCATAGAACATCGAAAACTTGTCATCCTCGACACTGTCGAGAGCTCTCCCCACCTGGTTTAAAGGCAATAAAGAACCTTGATCGAGTCTTAAAAACAGACGACCATACCCTTCAGCCGTCAAAAGCTGTCCATCCACATCGAGAAGCTGTGTCCTTTCTTGATTCCACAAAGAACCGGTGGGTAGATCGACATTGCTCTGATCGATTTCAAAAGCTACGTCATGAATCCCAATCCCTTTACCAGCCAGCCTCTCCGGGTCCACCTGGATCCTCACCGCATACTTAGAGCCGTAGGTGATGACCTGAGAGACCCCTTCAATCATCGAAAGGCGATCGGCAATATAGGTATGAGCATAGTCGTAAAGGCGTGCTAAGGGCAAAAGGGGGTCGGTGAGGGCCAGATATAAGATTGGAGAAGCTGCTGGATTCACTTTCTTGTAGGTAGGGTTA
>JAGVDZ010000139.1 GCA_020058465.1 Parachlamydiales bacterium
AATGATCAGAGCTGCTGCTTAATATTTTGAGGTTAGGCGATCTCCTTAACCGCGTTAACTGAATTTTTCAACACAGCCGCTCGTTCCAGACACAAAAATTTGTGCTGCCTTCTTGTTAAATTTATGAATTTATTTCTCGCGAATGGTATAAATTCCCAAATTTTGAATTCATTTGTGTATATAAAATAGTTTCCTTTGTTTCGCCGAAGGGATCTTCAGATGGGCCCTATATTTCGCGATGGTTCTTCTGGCTATGGGATTGGAAAGGTGGCTGATTTGGGAGGCGAGTTCCTGATCTGTCCATGGTTTCAAAGGAGATTCTTGAACGATTAAGAGCTGTAGGAGACGATGATGCTCTTGGGACTTAGGGTGGCATTGGCAAAGAAGGCTCGATAAAGGCAGGAGACCTCTAGGGGTGGCAACATACTTGCCTGACAAGGCTCTCGAGATCGTCGATTCGTGAAGAGACAAGGAGATCGCAATTTCTTGTAAGGTGCAGATTTTCAGAACAGTACCACTTTCTAAGAATGCTTTTTGTCGGTCCAATAAAAATCGTCCGATCTTCAAAAGAAGTGTATTTCTACGAGAGAGTGAGCGCAATAGCCATTTGGCCGATATAGACCATTCCGTAAGGGTCAGGTGCTCTTCTTGGTTGGAAGGGTTGATGGTCGAGTAATGGGGTATGATGTGCAGAGATGGGATATCTTCCTCAATCAATTCGACAGACCAACTACCCTCTTTATCGATGAAATGTAGATCGGGTCGAATGGTAGGTGGGCAATCTTGTTCAAAAAGAGTTCGTGGTTGGGGGTGGAGCTTTGATAAGATTTTGAGAGTCGTCCGTATTTCTGCGAGGGTGAATGATTTCAAAATAGCTTGGTGTCGTTGTTTGAGCAGGTCATCAAAGTGCTCAGCGATGAGTTGGTAGGCCTTTGATGTGAGAAGATGCTGACGTGCCAGTTGTAGAAGAAAAGATTCTTGTAGGGATCTTGCAAAAATGCCGGCAGGCTCGAGGGTTTGTAGTATTGCAAGGACATGTCGATTTGCATCTGAGACAACGGCTTCAGAAACAAACCCTTTTTCATCGAGATGATCGAGGAATTGAAAGGCGTGGTTGAGATCTTGTGGCGAGGTCATCACGTCTCGGATTTGTTGGACGAGGGTTTCATAGAAGGAGCTTATTTGAGGGATCTCATCCATGGGGACATAGGGTGTCGAAGGCAAGCTTGAGGCGGGAGTGAGGTCTTCCAATAAGGGGTTTTCTTCGATCTCCTTGCGAAGAAACAGGCCAAGCTCATAGCTTGGCATCTGCAAAATAGCTAAAGATCGTTGCAAGGATTGTGTTAAGGTAGGTCTTTGCTCGAGTCTTAGCAGATGGGTCATTGTCTTGCCTAATACCAAATTGGAGAAATATACGGAAAAGAACTTTAAATTTAGAGGAATGAAAAAGATGCACGCTTGCGTATTCAGCCACCAGGGATTGGGAGATGGGATTAATTTATTGGCCTTATCTCATAATCTTCATCTCAACGGGTGGCAGGTGGTGACGTACCACAATACCTTGGGTCAAATGGCTTCTTGGTTCCCTCATCTCGAAATCAGACCCTACCCGGAGGCAGCTTACATAGGGACTTTATTGGTTGAATATGATTGTATTTTTGTTGTGCATAACGACACAGATCCATTTATTTTAAGTTTAGTTAAAGAGGGAAAAAGAAGATGTCCTGATAAAATTAAAATATTTTATTTCTACCCTTCGACAAGGGTGGTCAATGAGCCCTATTACAAAGACACGCAAGTCAATCCAAAATGGACGATCTTAAAAAATATCTGTCGTTTTTGTGAAAACACCCTCCACCTATCGAAGGTTGTCTATGCCAACGGCATGATCCCTCCCGAGAGGTGGCAGTATCGAAAGTATCCAAAAAGGGTTGTGATCCATCCTTCGAGCTCTAGATTGTCGCGTAATTGGCCGGAAGAACGATTTTTAGAGGTGGCCAAGCACTTAGAGGATAGAGAGTATCAGGTCACATGGATACCCGGGGCTCAGGGGGTCTATTTTGACAAAATCCCTAAGGAGTCGGTAGGCCACTTTTGTCACTTATCAGAGCTTGCAGGTTACATCTATGAGTCTGGATTTTTGATTGGGAACGATTCAGGATTGGGTCATTTGGCAGCCTCTTTGAAGATCCCCACCATCACGATTTGTAGGAGAAAGACACATGCCCAACTTTGGCGGCCTGCTTTTTCGAATGTGGGAGTGGTGGTGACGCCGCCATCGTGGGTACCCAACTTGAAAGGCTTGAGGTGGCGAGATCGCTACTGGAAATACCTGATTCGTCCAGACAGGGTATTGAAAATATTCAATCAACTTTCACTGCAGACCGAGATCAAATAGGAAGGTGGTACATCATGACGTTATCAAGAGGTCTGCTGAATCAAGTTCAGCAGATGGCTGTGGAGCACATAGAAGGACCCCTTCTAGTGATGGCGGGAGCAGGATCGGGCAAAACGAGGGTGGTCACCCATCGGATTGCGCACTTGCTTGATCTTGGGATCCCATCGACAGACATTGTAGCTGTGACTTTCACGAATAAAGCAGCAGCTGAGCTCAAAGAGAGAATTTGGGCGATGACCCAAAAGACCGTGCTTGCCTCAACGTTTCACAGTTTAGGGGTTCGAATCCTTCGGGAATCGATACACCATCTAGGTTATGACGCCAATTTCATCATTTACGATCCTGAGGATGTCGAAAAGCTTTTGAAGACACTTGTTTCTCAAGTGGGGACGTCGACCGACAAAAAAGAAATTAAACATCTGATGGGAGAGATTTCGAAGCTGAAAAATGGCCTGCTTGAAGATCAAAAGATTGAAGATCCGCGCCTTTCTTTGATCTATCCTCTTTACCAAGCCAAGTTGAAGCAGTGTCAGGCTGTCGACTTTGACGATTTGCTCTATCTGCCTGTCCAGCTCTTTACCCATTTTCCAGAGGTGTTGCGTAGATATCAAGAAAAATGGCCTTTTATCTTAATTGACGAGTACCAAGACACTAATCTTGCCCAATACACCATAGTGCGACTTCTAGCGGGGGTCAGGTGTAATTTGTTTGCCGTGGGCGATCCTGATCAATCGATCTATTCTTGGAGGGGAGCTCAGTCGCAAAATATTTTGCAGTTTGAAAAGGATTTCCCGAATGCCCGAGTGATCCAGTTAGAGCAAAATTATCGAAGCACCAACCACATACTCAAAGCTGCTAACAGCTTGATTGCTCATAATGGGCAAAGGATTGAAAAAAATTTATGGAGCGAGTTGGGAGAAGGGGCAAAGATCACATGGCAGATGTGTCTCACAGAAAGACAGGAGGCTGAATTTGTAGTGAAGCAGATTGTCCATCGTGTTCGAGAGTCTAAAGGGGGAGAACCCCTTTGTGAGATCGCCATCTTTTATCGGACGAACGCACAGTCGCGCCCCTTTGAGGATGTCCTTTTAGCTCACCACATTCCTTACACGATTGTAGGAGGCATTTCTTTTTATGATCGACGCGAGATCAAGGATCTATTTGCGTTTTTAAAGATGCTTGTTTCTGATTCCGATTTGATCTCTTTTTTACGGACAATTCAGCTACCGAAACGAGGTCTGGGGCCAGCGGCACTTGAGAAGATTATGAAGGCAGCAGATAGCCAGCCGATTGGTTCCTTTTTACAAAAGATAATCCAAGAACCCTCAATTTGTAAGTTGTCATCCAAACAACGAGAAGGTCTGATTGAATATGTCTCGACTCTTCTGGTGTTAAGGAACATGGTGGGGCATCGGCCGATCCATGAATTGTTGTCCGAAGTGACAAATCGGACTGGATACATGCAGGTTTTGCAAGAAGAGCCCGAAACACTCGAGGATCGAAAGGAGAATATTGGGGAGTTGATGGCCAAAGCAAGAGAGTGGGAACTGGAAAGTGCTTCTTCCAGTTTAACTCGCTTCCTAGAGGAGACGACACTTCGTTTAGCAGATCTCAAGTCCGATGGTCAAAGTGGGATCCAGCTGATGACTCTTCATAACAGTAAAGGATTGGAATTTAGTACAGTATTTTTGGTAGGTCTGGAAGAGGATCTGCTGCCGCATATCCATGCTAAAACTACGTTAGAAGAGATCGAAGAAGAAAGGCGCCTTTGTTACGTCGGTATGACACGGGCTCGCAGTAAGCTGTTTATGTCGGCGGCACGTCTCCGCTATGTGTGGGGGACAGAAAGGCATATGAGAGTATCTCGGTTTATTCAAGAGCTTGCAGAGGAGACTATCGAGAAGGGGGTCTCTGCAGACAAGGTGGATGCTGAATTTGCGGTGGGGGACCGAGTCGTGCATGTTGAATTTGGCAGAGGCATCATCGAGCGGGTGTTTGAAAGTTCTTTTGGGACCACTTACGAGGTATGGTTCGAGGTGTCTCAATCGAGCAAGACCTTAGTG
>JAGVDZ010000053.1 GCA_020058465.1 Parachlamydiales bacterium
TTCTTAGAATCCGTTTAAAAATTAGCTGTTAGGCACCGAACCCTAACCCATTTGAACTGATTTTGCGTCGCTTCGGCACGAAATTAGTCCAAACTCCAGGACTTGGGAAAAGGCATTCTCAAACATATAGGAATCCGGGGAATAGCTTCCATGGCACCTTGTGACAAAAGTCGCCTAAGGACACAAACAGCCCAAAAAATGTAGTGCCCTCAAATTTTCGCAACTAACTGAAAATCAACTATCTCTTACATCAAAGTGCGGAAGTCAGGAGATTGATGTAAAATTAAATTTAATTAGTTAGTGTTTTTATTAATATGTGATATAATTAGCCGAATATGCAAATCTCGACTTACCTGCAAAGTAAACTTATTAATGCACAACCTTTGACTCCCGATTGGGTCGGTGGCGTTTCTAAGCCCTCCGAAGTCGTCCACTCTACACTTTTACAGCGCGTAGGATGGACCTTTTATCAAGGATTTATCCAGCTTTGCCTGGCCCTCATTGGTTTCTACTGCGTCCGCCCCTTTTGTCCCAGCCTCGGACGTTGGGTCGATCGTAACTTACTCTTTCGGTTCGAGGAGTCTTTGTACGAAGATATTGTCATCGCCCCGACGAGGCGAAACTATCTTGGTAGCACAAGCTCTCACCTTTACCGTTATCTTCATGAGTTTTTTCAAAAAGAGGCCATGCCAACATCTCTTTTGAACGAGTTCGCCCAAGCCATCGACTGGGTGGAGATATTGGAAGTGGCTGATGCAACCACTTCTTTATCTAAAAAAGAAAAGTGCCTCAAGAAACTATCTCAACTCGTCTGTAGACAGATCGAGAACCTCCCAATTGGCCAAGGCTGTTTGGTGCCAGCTTTATCTCACCATCGAAAGCTCCCCTATCTCCCCTCGTATAAAGGAGAGCTCTTTTGCCGCGTGGTTAGGGAAAATGAAGATCGATATCGTTTAGATGTGTTATCTAGAGGTCCTCTTTTTTCTGAAGCTATATCACCTCAAAAAGGCAATTGGAAAGAGACATTTAGTAACCTGACGCTCCAGGAGGTGAATCAAAGAGATTGGTGGGAAGCTTTATTCATCACACAGATGATACCTCTCCTCTCTGATGTCGAGGATCGTCCCCCTATACAGCGTCTTGGAGCATATACTGCAGACTGGTGTGTAAGATCTCTCATCCCCTCAGGCTTGCAAGATGCCGCAAGTTCTCTCATGTCAAGCCAAAATCACTCCTACGAGGGCACCTGTGCCTCCTTATTCCAACCTCTTCTTTCGAAAAGAGAAGCTCCTACCGAAGTCAATGATCATGCCCTCCGTCTCATGTCCCGTGTCCAAACTATTTGGACCCTTTTTCATGACGGTCCATCCGAATCCCAAGGACAACGACGCAAGTTAAGACTACAACTTGAAACGACGTTTCGCTATTTCCACTCTGTTTTTCATTCTCTGAAAACCCATACAGTTCATCGATTTTACCTACAAGAAGGGGCCCAACACCTTCTTCAAACAGTGACCCACTTGGAGACAACACAAGTCCTATCTTCAGAAGAAGCTTTATCTATCGTCAAAGAACTGCGAACAATTCAAGATGCATGCCAACAAACACCTTCTTCACATGTTCGTTGGGATCCAGCCCCACCTGAAGTTCTATTCCATAACCGCCCTAGAAAAAGCTCCTATCCTCCCCTACCTAGTCCTGTTCACGAACAATCTTGCCTACAGTCAACCCTCCCTGGTGCGCCTGTCGGTTCTCTACGATCAAACCATACAAGTAACGCAGCGATCGACTTGGGCTCCCTTCGTCAAAAGCTCAACTATCAAGATCTGGTAATTGATCCATTCAACTTACAACGAGATCTAGACCGTGCGATCACACTGGCTACAAAGTCAAAAAGACACCCTCAAGAAACAATCCACTGCCTTACAGTTGTGATTCTCGAAAAACTACCCCCCTTCTTCATCATCCCAAGCAGCAGCCCCTCTTATCATCTATCTCCTCATCTATCTCCCCCCTGGAGCACACTGTCTGATCCTGAAAAAGTCCAACTGCTGTCTTCGATTGCCAACATGATTGAGCATTTGGCGCATGCAATGCAATCGACACATACCATGCTGCCGAAAGCTCTCGGAGCCCTCATTTGGGCCTCTTCTATTCACAACACGCTCGCCCACGAAGCGCACCTTGTCACTCGATACCCTCGAGATAAATGGTACCATTACATCCTACATCGATATGTAGATCGTTTTATCGCTTGCATAGATCCAACCCAAGGCTCCAAACGATGGCTCCACCATTCTAGCCACGATTACGAGCAAATCCTTCAATTATTCGATAGATGGAAAGCCTACGAATTCCAAGCGTTTTCTTGCCTTAATACCTTGGTTGATCGCCGTGAAAGTTCTTGTAAAGAAGATGGGACATTTAAACTGACTGCGACAGTCCCCTCCATGAGTCGCATCCAACGAGCATTCCAAACAATCCTCCCATCCGCGGACACTCTCTTATCTCAAACTGTCTTATCCTGGTATCCAGGTGCCGCTAGCAGGTTTGTTTCCGACAACTTTCAGTTTAGTCCTCCTGGATACAACGGGCCCATTTCAGAAGAAAGCATCATGCTGGACCCTAGTGACACTCGAACCCACTGGGTGCTTCCAACTCGCCCCCCTCACGGACGAGTCGTGCAGGATCTTCCTCTCTCTCGAGAAGCCAGTCAAGCTTTCCTCACGGCGCTAGAAACAACAACCTCAATCCAAAATATCATCGACCTATTGATCGACCACCCAGAAATTCTCGAACATGAGCCTCTCCGCATCGGGCTGGAAGATCGCCTCAACGACGTGAACATTGTTGCCAAAATCTTTAGTCAAACTTCGGATGATTTTCTCCATCTTCCTAAAATCGCCCAATCACTCAACAGTCTAATTCAGATCTATTGGAGCCGTGGTCAACATTACAACACCTTGTTTCTTATACGCCTTTTTCAAACCCTGAAACACATCCAACCTAACCAATGTGCCCCTTTCAATTTCAACGCTTGGCTCGAACAAAGGCTAGAAGAAGCCTTTGCTTATGAGTCCCCACTGGCCCATCTGCAATATGAACTGACCACAGCCTATCTCTACCAATACATCTGGCTCAATGAGCATATGCCTATCCAAGTAGATCGTCTGCCGACGATCTTATTTGCCTTCTTTTTTTTCCAATATCTTCCTCCCGATTACACTCAGTTCCAACCCCTCATTCGAGATCAAATTTTCAATCATTTCTCAACCTTCGTCGACCCTCTCATACAACTCCTAAGTCCTGATGATCTACAAACACTCTTAAGTCGCATTGCCTCACAATGTCAACAATCTTGTGCCGAGCAAGACCCTTGGATCCATATCGATGGCAATTACACACGAGGACCTCTTTTCATCGATCTTCGAGGCGGTGTGATGACAAATACGCAAAGCTCCCTTCTCTTTTTACCCTACCATATTGTTCGATCTAGCCTCTTTCAACAATACTTCCCTGAAGGTAAGGCTCCCTTCAAAGCCAGAGTGGGACATCGATCTAACTTTGTATTTTATGAATTTGAAGATCCAAACAGACAAATTTGGCATATTCAAGAAGAGCTCCAAGAAATACGTCTATACCTTTTAGACGATGGCAAGTGGTGGCAAGCATTGCCTTCAGATACCCAGTTACGTCTCCCCAAAGGCCTTCAAACAAATCGAATCTTCATTCACGAACGGGGAGCTCGTCAGATCGATTTCCAAACAAGAGATACTTCTTTACACCCCCTATTCCGAGGAACGTTACACCAAAGCCAATGGAATGCCCGCATCAATCCTGCACTATTCACACTCCAAAGTCTCGAAGATCTCCGCTCTGGGCCATCTTCGGCAACAACAAGGTCTCAGGTTGCTTTCTTGGGGCCAGACGCCCCCACATCACTGCTGCCGTGGCTAGGCCTAGGTAATCACATCCTTGTGTTTTCTCAAGGCAACCAGGTAATAGCACTCGAACTGCTCGACTATAACCTTCACTTCAAGTATCAACACGGCTGTCTTACTTGCACCGATCAAAATCACCCCTTAAGCGGCTACTCCTACGAAATCAATCGGCCGAACCCAGTCAAGGGACTGCCAGTGGGGATTTACTTAACCCCTCCACCTGAGAAGGGTTTTTTACAACCGCAACTTCTCCTCCCCAAGTTTTCTGGAGCCTATCGACCTGTCTTGCCCCTACCTCTCAGATCAGAGCAACTCTCTTTGGCTAGCCGACTCGCCCTTCGCTACCTCCCCAACCCTGTTATCGAGGGGCCTCAAACTTCCTGGGTGAATCGGAAAGAGCTGCCTCTCTTTTATTGGGACCTACCGAATCAGACAGGGGATCCATGGATCATTCCTGTCATCCCAGGTCAATCGCTCCTCCCTGAAGAATCCAGTGATAAAGTCCCTTTCCTCCTGGATCTTCTTTGCTACACTTTAGCAGAGTCGGTATTCAAACCAAGAGAAAGCCTCCTCCTTGGACAAAAGGCTCTCCAAGAACTCGACTGTTCTTCGATCGACGAACGAGACATGCAGTTATTTTTACATAACTTTAGCAAGATCGCTGACGACCTCTTATCCTATAATGATGCCCATACAACGCCCCTTGACAATGCAGTTGTGTTTGCGAGCACTATTGTAGATGCTGTAGCTCGACATATTCCCGTTGCCTATCAAGAAACCCTATCTAGATTATCAAACCAACTTATGCCCTACTACCCCCGAGATAGCAAAAGAGTCGATGCCGATGCTTCATGGATCCATCGACTAGGTACAGCCACAAGCTCTTTACAACGATCTTCTTTCACTTGGCTTTCTCATGACAACTTCCAAACCATCTCACCAGAGAGACTGTCTCAAGAACTAAGATGGACGAGACAATACACAAACCATCTTCCCTATGGAACTAAAAGCCGTCAGAGGATCCAAGCAAGATGTCGGGACATCCTCACAACGCTTGCATCTTCTCCCAAAGATTCTGAAAAAATAACCACTCTACGAGCCACCCTGCAAGCTCTTCCCACCTCGGAAGCCACCCCCTTGACGCACTACCTCCTTCACCTGACGTCGATTCTTCAAACTACAGGACAACTTACTCTTGTCCCATGTCCAGATGATTCAACTCTTACTACTCAGTACTTCTCTCAACTAATCGACCAGCACCCTCCTCTAGCTCCCCCACATCGCCCAGATCTTCCACCACCATTCACTGCTACCATCCCACCCACAGATCTAAGGGCGCTTCTGCAAGATCTTGAACAATCGATTGCACTACCCAGAGCACACACACCTTCAAAGATCCTCAGGACAGCTGCTCTTGTTTCTCTTCCTTCGCTCTCTTCACCAACAACAGAGATCGAAAGGCTAAAGAATCAAATAGCTGTGTCTTCAGACCAAGAAGCACAATTTCGATCTGATATCGAATCTCTCATCCAACAAGGGATTACACAACAGTTTTCCATTTCTTCCCAAGCTGCCTACAAAAATCCTACGTTAACTTGGCATCATCTACGATCTGCATTCGCCAATCGCACCCTCCAAGATCTAGTTCCCACCTATGTTCATCCAAGTGTTGTTGGTTCTCTTCAAGAAAAGCTGAGTCAATATTTTCAAGCAAAGACTCAAAAACAGCAGGCCAGCCATATTCTACAAAAGCTCCAAGGAGCGATCCAAGATGGCTCCATTCAAACTCCTAGCATCCAACAAAACCTGCAAACACTCTACCAGCCTCGTGCCTACGACCCATCTCACCATCCAGACCTCCTCGTGGTTGAGGATGTACTTGGATTTTTCATCCGTACACGCCAGCTTGAAGCCGTAGAGGCTCACTTCGCTACTCCCGGGGTTTTACAGCAATTATTAACAGGCTCGGGAAAAACATCCGTTGTCCTACCTTTGATCGCACTGCTCGAACCAGACGGAGCCCATGCTACTATCTTACAGGTACCCACCCCCCTTTTCAAAGATAGCTACCAAAGACTCCAAAAATTGATCGAACAACCATTTAAACGCCCTGTATATCAGTTACTTGTATCTTCACAAGAGAATCTCATCTCCCAAGCTGGGACCTCTAGATTTGAAGAAATCTACCGACATCTCCTCCGCACAATCGCTCAAAAAGGGTGTATCGTTACTAATAGCTCAACCCTTCCCTACTTAGAGGCCCTCTACATCAGCCTCCTACATAAAAATCCGGCTGAATCCACCGTAGAATTTAACCATCTCACATGGCTTCATCGGGGGCTCCAAGTCCTTCGTCAAGGCAAAATTCTTTACGACGAATATGATGAACAGCTTTCAGCTCGCCGCATCTTCCAACTCAGTCTCGGCAGCACAACGACCGCGGCCCCTTTCTTACGAGAGACACTCCACCGAGTCACCGATCGACTCTGTACCCTCTCTCCAACTCTAGTGACTCATAAAGACCAAGAAGAGATGTTGCCAGAACAACGCTCTCAACTCATTCAAGATCTGGCTCAAAGCCTTTCTCAAGACTACTCTAACCCCAATCTTGCCAA
>JAGVDZ010000046.1 GCA_020058465.1 Parachlamydiales bacterium
CAATCGGTCGACCTCTACAAGGTAAGGCAGGCTATTTTGAAGGACTTGGAAGAGCTTCTGGGATGTTCTTTGCGTGATTACAATGGTGGGATGATTTTAAAACAGCAAGAAAGTCTTGCAGAACTGAGCAGGGTCTTGCGCTCGAAAAAAGTGCTGTTTTCTGAAATGCTTTTAGAAAAGTTTTACCATGCTTTACAGCCATTTGAAATGAGGACTGTTTTACCGCTACGTGTATTGAAAAGTTGGTTTTTACTTTTCTTTCAGACCGAGCAGGAAGAAGGGTATCGCCTTTTTTCTCTATCGGAAAGGCAAGAACAGGGGTACCATCTAGCTGTTTTGGGACCTAGAGCCACTCTGGATGAGCAACGTAATTTTGCAACTTTTGAACAAAGAAGGACACAAGGATTACACCAGTCGGCCCACTTTTTATTAGAAGAGAGGGGAAGCACCTATCGAGGATCTTGCATTTTGATCTCGTAAGAGAATAACCTGTTCGACGCTGGCAGAATCCAAGTTTCAAGCCGTGTGCAGTATAAATACAAGGGATTTTGACATGAGCAGGGCAAGGGCGAGCTTTGAGATTTTACCGTCGATTTTGTCATTTGACTTTGGATTTCTTGCCAAGGAGGCTCGAAGAATTGAAAAGGCTGGGGCGGACGGCATCCATGTTGATATTATGGATGGGCACTTTGTTCCCGATTTGACCTTGGGACCTAGGGCGGTGGCTGCCTTGCGCCGTGCCACTGCCCTTTTTTTAGACATCCATTTGATGGTCTACAATCCTTGCGATTACATTGAACCGTTTGTCATTGCGGGAGCCGATCAGATCACGTTTCATTTTGAGGCGACGGAAGATGTGAAAGAAACAGCCCAACTCATACGGACTCACGGGAAAAAAGTGGGGATTGCCTTTTCTCCCGATACCCCCTTTCCTAGGACCCTTCCACTCTTTTCTTGGTGTGACCAGGTCTTAGTCATGACAGTGGCTCCTGGATTGGGAGGGCAACATTTTTTACCAGATATGCTCGACAAAATAGCCACGGTAGTGCAGCTGTCCCCCCCAGAGACGAGGATTCAAGTGGATGGTGGTATTAACTGTACTACGGCGGTCCAATGCCGGAGCCTTGGAGCTACTTCATTTGTGAGTGGGACCTATTTGGTTCAGCAGCCAGATTTAGAGAAGGCAATCCTGCATATGAGGGAGGCGATTGGAGCTGTGTGATACATCAAGGAGGTCGCAAAAAGATCGTTGTGATTGGGGGTGGGACCGGTAACTTTGTGGTCCTAAGAGGGCTTAAGAAATATCCGGTGGATTTGTCTGCTATTGTTTCCATGGCAGACGACGGTGGAAGTACTGGAGTTTTGCGAGATGAGTTAGGGGTCCTCCCACCAGGAGACGTCAGACAGTGTTTAGTGGCCCTTTCTGATTCGAGTCGTCTCTTGCGCTCTTTGATGAATTATCGGTTTGAAAATGGGGGATTAGGGGGACATTCCTTCGGTAATCTTCTACTTTCAGCCTTGGAGAAAGTTACAGGTAGCTTTGAAAAAGCTGTCGAAGAAGCGGGGAAGATTCTCTATATTCGTGGGCGTGTGATTCCTGTCACTATGCACCAGGTTCGTTTGAAAATGGTTTTGAACAATCGTAAAATTCTCGAGGGGGAGGCTGAGATCTACCTCAGCCAAGAGATCGATCAAGGGTATAAAACGATGTACCTAGAGCCCTATCCCAAGGTGAATCCCCGTGTTTTGGAAGAGATTCACCACGCTGATTTGATTGTTATAGGGCCTGGAGGATTGCACACTTCCTTGATTCCAAATCTACTCGTTCAGGGGGTATCTGAGGCTCTTCGTAAAAGTGATGCTAAAAAAGTGCTTGTCATGAATTTGATGAACCGAAAAGGGCAGACGACAGGATTTCGGACGAGCCACTATCTCCAAGAATTGGTACGGCATCTTGGGGAAGATATCTTTGACTACATTTTGATCAATACGGATCCCCCTCCTCCCGATCTGATTGCCTCTTACGCTGAGGAAGGAGAGCTTGTGTGTAACGATCTTGAAGAAGAGCGGTGCCTATTTGCGGGGTTTTTAGGTGGGTTGAGTTCTGTCCCTAAGAAAGATCTTTTGCGACGTAACCTCATTCGACACGACTCAAAAAAGCTAGCTAAGGAGTTGATGAACATTGTTGATCATCTTTGATCTTGACGATACGTTGATTGATACTTCGGGATCGTTAACACCTGAGCGTTACAAGCAGATTGTGAAGCACATGAAATGTGAGCAGGAATATGAAAGATGTTTGAAAGAGGATCAAATGGCCTCTTCATCTCGAGAGGTAGTCACGTCTATGGCCCATCGATGTCGTTGGACAGATCAGATGAGGGAAGAAGCTCTTTCATTTCTGAAGGCCCCTATACCAGGGCATCTCACAGTTTCCTTGACACCCCATGCCATGGATGTCTTACAAGATTTACAAAAACATAACCATACCATGACTCTTGTCACATTGGGACACCATAATCTACAGCTGAGTAAATTGGAAAAAGCTGGTGTGGATAGGTCTTTGTTTAGTACCATCGAGGTTCTGCTTGGGGTAGACAAACGGGGGGCTTACCGAGAGATTTTAGCTCGGCATGCTTCGTCGGAAGAAGAGGTATGGGTGTGTGGGGACCACGTTGAGCGAGACTTGTTGCCAGCAAAGCTCTTGGGGCTTTGTACGGCCCATATCAAGTGGGGTAGGGGTAGAAGAGTGGCGACACCGAATTGGGTTGACCTGTCCGTATCAAATCTACTGGAGTGGAAAGAAAAAGTTTTATGACTTTAGCGCAAAACGTGGTACCTGGAGCCATTCTCTCTTTGAATGGGGAGGTTGTTCGAGTGGAATCGGCTATGAAGGTCTCTGCTTTGAAGGGCCGTCCTCTGGTGAAGGTCAAGCTGAGACGACTCAGTAACGATGAGGTGTTTGAGAAAAATTTTAAATTAGATCAAGTTTTAGATGAAGTTTCTCTTTCTGAAAGAGAGCTTGAGTTCTTGTATCCGGAAAAGGATTACTACCTGTTTTTGGATACGTGGACGTTGGATCAAGTCTCCGTATCCAGTTCCTGTTTAGGTGAAAAGGTATTTTATTTAAAGGAAGGAACTCAGGTCAAGGCAATCTGTTATGGTGAGCTGATCCACGCTATTGAACTTCCTCAGTTTTTGGAGATTATGGTGGTCAAAACAGAGTCTTCGGAAATGGAGGGGGTTAAGAAGGCTGTTTTAGAGACGGGGGCCCGTTTGATCGTGCCTATGTTTGTTGAAGCAGGCGATGTGCTCAAAGTGGATACACAGGTGAATGAATATATTCAGAGGGTGTGATTGTGAATGTAGAAGAGATAAAGCAATTGATCACTTATTTTGAACAGACGAATCTGACGAAGCTGACGTTGAAGACGGGTGTCGTGGAACTTTCTTTAGAAAGGGGCCAGGCTTCGTTGCCTTCTCCATGTTGGGGACACCACGAATCTTTGCCTCCGGCTGGTTCTCGTGAAGGTGTTGTCGATATGAAGCCTCAGGGCTCTTTAGGGCACTTTGTCCATTCCCCTATGGTGGGGACGTTTTATACATCGCCGGCGCCGGATGAACCTTCTTTTATAAAGGTGGGAGATCATGTAACGCCAGACATGGTGGTTTGTATTGTGGAGGCGATGAAGGTGATGAATGAGGTGAAGGCGGGTTTGTCG
>JAGVDZ010000113.1 GCA_020058465.1 Parachlamydiales bacterium
CTATGACAACAGCTTCAAGCACTGTGGGTATGTTGAAAAGGGCTTGTTCGATGAGTTCAGGAACGATGTTGTTGCCGCCACAAGTGAATTGAGAGTCTTTTCGACCATGGATAATGAGATGGCCTTGTTGGAAGGATCCAAGATCTCGCGTTGCAAACCAAAGGCCTTCCTGAAGAGGGAGATCAACAAGAGGTAGTGTCACTGTGTGGTCGGACCAATAACCGTTGAAAAGAGAAGATCCTTGCACAAAGATTTCACCTCGGTAGATGCAGAGCTTTCGATGAGGCAAAAGCTGGGTAGTTTGATCTGTGTAAGCGACAAGGCCTGTCATTTCAGTGAGTCCATAGGAGTGAATTAATGGATAAAATGGGGGGAGATGAAGATGTTGTGTCGAAGAGCCTCCCACGAGGAGACACTTCAGGCGAGCAAGTAAGGGCCAAGCTCGATAAAGGTGAGTTGGTACTTGCGACATGTGAGTGACGAGGGGGTCTTGAGGATGGATGGTCAACGTCCCTTGGCCCACCCAGGCTCGTAGGACACTACTCAACCCCCCTATATGATGGAAAGGGAGAGGGACATACCAACGATCTTGGGGGATAAAATGAAGAGAGGCAAGGGAGCTTTTGATGCTTTGTAGCAGGTTGTCTCGTGTGAATACAACCATTTTGGCTCTTCCTGTAGAGCCGGATGTAGCAAGAATGAGGGAGCAGTGGGGCCACAAGGGGAGATGGGGTTGGAGGGGAGAGATCTGGGAAGGCTCGGAGATTTTAAGATGAGGGGTGATCGGAGCTCGACAGGTGGGTGTGTATTTGGACGAGAGATATACGGTGATATTGTGTCTCCAAGCAGCCAAGAGAAAAAATAGGCTTTCCACGGATTGAGTTTGTTCAATGTGGAGTATTTGATAGGGAATTAAGTGGAAATCTTCTAAGAGACAACGGGCTTTGGTTTGGATTATTTGGTGTAGCTCTTCGTACGTGTATTCTCTTTGAGTAGTGACAAGGGCTGGCCAAGAAGGGAGGTCTTTAGCCCCTTGTTCTATGGGACAGTGATAATGGGGGATAGGAGGTGGGTGCGGATGGGGCATTTCGAGTTGCCTTGCCATACGAGATGTCCTTGTAGTATTTGAAGCGGGGGATCGAGCAGATCATCTGTCCATGTGTCGAACCCCTGTGGTGATACGAGGTGGTGATATTGGGCTAAACGGGCCAGATTTAAAATACCGAGGCTTGTTTCGTAGGATGAAGAGAAGATTTGGGTCTTAGTTGGCACTAAGTTGGACCATGATAGGGTTGGTTTTTGGATTGTAATGTAGGGGAAATCAGGCAATATGCCCTCCCTCAATGTTTCATCAAGCGCAATAGGGCAGGGGATTTGGTAGGAGAGTCGGCCTGTTTCTGTAAGGAGGCTGCAAGGTTCTTCTAAGTAGTCAATATGGATACCACACGTTGCAGGCTGTGTGGGGTAGATCAGGGGTCCGAGTAGATCATGGATTTTGGAGATAGACCACATTCGATTGAAATCGAGGCGGAAACGACAGATTGGATGTTGTTGTTGGAAACGCAAGATTTTGTCTCTGGCTTCGTGAACAGAAAGAGGGCCGAGTTTACATTTGATTGTTGAACAGCCAGGTTGTAGCCGATCTAAACTGGCGAGTGGCACTTGACAGGCAGATGTATTCCAAAGAGACAATTGTTCAAGACCCCATGCAATGGAGGGGTTGGTTGTTTGGATGCAGTGTGGAAAAGAAGATGTCTTCAAAAGAAAGAGTAGTTCTTGAATCGTTGCCTCTAAGGAATGACAGCTCCACCCAGGCAAAGGAGCGATTTCGCACCAACAGTCCCCATAACGAAGAATAAGTCCCTCTCTTTGAGGTAAAGGAGCTCTTGTCGGACATCGATATTTGAAGAGTGTCTTCATCGACCGCTGGTCGTGTGCAGTATATTTCTTGCGACTGGTATGAGTAGAAGGACACCAGAAGTAACAATGGAAAATAGGAGAAGTCGCTTAGCTGAGAGAGGCAGTAGGGTAGCAAGAGCTGCTGCATCAGATTGGGTGCATACAGTCTTCCACGTTTGAGGAAAGGTAAGCAGGGCAAGGCATGGAGCTATTTGTAAGGGCCAAGGAAGGCTTTTGGGGAGGGCGAAGGGGATTAACATGAAGGCTACCAGATGTAAAATGAGATATTCCCACATGCCGAATCGGATACCAAAGCGGACAATGAGAGTTTTTTTATTGGCGAGGGCATCTGATCGGGCGTCTCGGAGGTTGTTAGCCACGAGAATTGCCGACGAAAGAAGACCCGGGATGAGTCCTAGAATCACCAAGGACAGCGGTGTTGTTTTTGTCTGCAGGTAGTACGTTCCAAGAGTAGGGAGGATGCCGAAGAAAGGGAGCACAAAAATTTCTCCAAGGCCGAGGTAGGCGATGGGGAATGGCCCTGCTGTGTAGAAGTAGCCAAAGAATAAAGAGAGAAACACTAGAGGAGAGCTCCAGAGGCCTGCATGTTGGATCAAGGGGAGACCACAGATACAGGCACCTACAAAAAAAAACCACGAGGCGAGTGCAACAGCCCGGGGCGAAAGAAGTCCCTGCTCAACAACGCGCACTGGACTTGCAGGATCTCTGAAGCTATCGGCTCCTTTGAGATGATCGTGGACATCGTTGGAAAGGTTAGTTCCAATTTGGATGAACAAGGCAAAGCAAAGGGTCATGACAAAAAGGAAAAATGACGAAAAGAGCCCTTCATAGACAGCAAGGGAGGCTCCAAGTAGGACTGGACTGATCGAAGCGATCCAGGTCTTTGGCCTCATCGCCATCCACCAAATCGTCCAGAGGGGGGGATTAAGGATGTCGGATGAATGTTTCATAGTTGGGGGCCCTTTTTTCATTGAATGCATTACGCCCCTCTTGCCCTTCTGCTGTCATGTAAAAAAGAAGAGTCGCATTGCCGGCAAGTTCTTGAAGACCTGCTTGCCCATCACAATCTGCGTTGAGAGCGGACTTTAGACAACGAAGGGCCATGGGGGAGTGATTTAGGATTTCCCTACACCAAGAAAGTACGGTGGCTTCAAGATCGGCAAGAGGGACCACGCAATTGACCAAACCCATCTCGAGAGCTTGTTGAGCCGAGTACTGGCGGCATAAAAACCAAATTTCACGCGCTTTTTTCTGTCCTACAACACGAGCGAGATAACTAGCTCCGAACCCACCATCGAAAGAACCCACTTTAGGACCTGTTTGCCCGAACCGAGCATGTTCTGCTGCAATTGTCAGATCACAGACAAGGTGTAAGACATGTCCACCTCCAATTGCATAGCCATTAACCATAGCCATCACCGGCTTTGGACAACTTCGAATCTCTCTTTGTAAATCAAGGACATTCAAACGATGGACCCCTTCTTGATCAACGTAACCATTGTCGCCTCGCACTTTTTGATCTCCCCCAGAACAAAACGCCCGATCCCCCTCGCCTGTGAAGATCACAACGCCGATGGATGAATCGTTGCGAGCCAGCTGCAGGGCGTGTCTCATCTCTTCAACCGTCAAAGGACGGAAGGCGTTCATAACTTCGGGCCGGCAGATCGTGACTTTAGCTATGCCCGGCAGAGTTTCGTAACGTATATCGACGTAATTTGATCGGTCTTCCCAGGTCATGCCAATCCTATTGATGAAAAACAAGTGCCCACCAGATGCGAAGCAATCACCTGTGGTGATTGTAAAGGTAGTAGGTGAGCTGCGCGGGGCACGAGCGTAGCACAGGATGAAAATAGAGAGCAAAATTTTAGATCCTCTTCTCC
>JAGVDZ010000192.1 GCA_020058465.1 Parachlamydiales bacterium
ACCAAAAAGAACCGATCCCCATCCAAATAATTAAGTTCAGGAGGCTCGTGATAAAACCCACTTTCCACCAATGTTTGACAGTTGTGTACCCCGCTCCAAAGAGAATGGGGGCGGGACCCGATCCATAATGGGTCAGCCCCGCAAATAAACTGCTCATGCAAGCTAACATCAAGGCTGCAAGTGGAGGTGGCGTGCCGAGAGCTATCGCAACAATCAACAAGGGGGTATACATTGCCCCTATATGAGCTACATTGCTGGCAAAAAAGTAATGTGTGTAGAAATAGATCAAAGAGACCAATAAAAAACCCCAGTGCCAAGGAAAGGTCTCTACATAACTGGTCACCCAAGAGCTAAACCAAGTGCTAAATCCAAGTTGGTTGAGGAATGAGGCAAGAGTCACAAGCGTTGCAAACCAAATGAATGTATCCCAAGCCCCTGTCTCTTCTAAGACATCTTTCCAACTGAGTATGTTAGTAGCTAAGAGAACCATCAACCCAACCATCGTGACCACTGTAGCATTGAGCCCAACATGGGGACCTACAATCCAAAGACTGATTAAAAGAAGGAAAGTCAAAAGGACGATCTTTTCAGCAAAACGCATCGGCCCCATAGACTGCAACTTTTGGAAGGCCATCTCCTTCGCATGGGGTGTTTTTTTAATCGTAGGGGGATCTAGCTTAAAAATGACAAAAGGGATGATGAGTAGGCTTAAAAGCCCAGGGACAATTGTAGCAAGAGCCCACCCAAACCAGGTAATCTCAATCCCCTGTTCTTTCATCAAGGCCACGATCAGAGGATTTCCTGCCATCGATGTGATAAACATGGCACTTGTCACAGCAGAACCTTGGTAGGCAGTCGTCGACAAAAAAGCCCCCACCTTAGGATCGTAGGAATCTTTGGTGAAAATCTCAGCTAAGGCTTTCATAATGGGGTAGACAATCCCCCCTAATCGAGCCGTTAAACTTGGAATCATTGGGGCTAAAATGAGGTCTGTCGTCACAAGCCCATAGCCAAGACCGAGCGTATTCTTGCCAAGTTGCGTCATAACAAAATAAGCAAGACGAGCTCCAAGCCCCGTCGTCACAAAACTCTTTGCGATAAAAAAAGCAAGCACGACAAGCCAAACAATATCATTGCTAAACCCCGAAAATGCCTGGGCGAACGTCAAAGTCTTTGTCAACGTTGCTGCTGTCAAAGCAGCCAAAGCCATCACACTCATAGGTAAAGGCTTGAGGATAATCCCCACGATGGTGGCCACAAAAATCGAAAAAAGGTGCCAAGCGGTAGGAGAAAGCCCCGTCGGAATGGGGGCGATCCACAAGAGAAGGCAGAGAAGAACGGGTATGATGAGCAGGTACAACTGAGTAGGGTAGCGATCTTGTTTCATAATAGAAAATAGTGGGTTTTAGGGCGCCCCATGGTACGAGAGGAGTGCTAAATTTTGAAACACTTTTTGCCATATCTCAGAGTCCCACAAAGGAAGACCAAGCAAAAGTCGCAACGTCTGCCATTCCAAAGGTATCGTCATTGTAATGTCCACTCGATGAAGATCTGGGCATGAGAGGAGAAATAAAAGAGCTTGTAATGATTTAGAAGGGGCCGGCGGCATCATCTCAAAGACGTGAGAAGGAAGCTTGGACACCATGCCCCCCATCAAAGGATCGATGGCGACAAGCTCTATTTGCTCTTCCTTGGCCATTTCAATCACAGTTTGACCTTCTTGAGTCGTGCGAGAAAAAGCTTCTAACATCACGAGGTTCATAGGTACCTGGATCAATCGAAAATGGTGATGATCACTCCCAGCAACTAGCTCAGCTTGCTTGACTAATTGTCGTAGACTGAGAGGTTGTTTTGTTGTCCGAACACCTTGCCATGTTTTGATGCCATACCTACGGAGAATCTTTTCTCGTACCAGTTTTTCTAACGACTCAAAGAGACGACCCATTGTCTCATAAAATAAAGGCTCTCCTAAGTGGGGTAAAAAATCTTCCGGGTGATAGATATAGTAGCCATCAATAGCCCCTCGTTGTAGCTTTGTATACAATCGCCTCACCAAAGCTTCGTGAAATGTAGGTGAGAGGGTCGAGGAGCTTCCTTCCAAGATATCATTAGGAGAGAGGATCCCGAGTTCGACATGGTTTTGCCCTTCTTCTTCAGAAAATCTCCCCCCTTGATACTGAAAGACTTTACCTTTCTGAAGATGAGAGGCTACCTCTCCTTGCGTAAAGTCGAAATGGGCCCACGTGAAGTGCCTGATAGGTTCAGAGAGTAGGTCAGATAAAAAATCTAAATCTATGTGTTCGGGAATGAGCAATCCGAGTTGTTTTGGATCTACAGTTTTCGGCTCAGCTTGATCCAAGGGCCCTCCTTTTCAAACATAAACCCAAGCTTTGAGGCGACATGGCGCATACGCACATTTTCGGGCAACATATGGGCAAAAACACAAGAGAGCTTTTCTTGACGAGCAATTTCAACTAGATGTTGGAGTAGTTGACTCCCAATGCCTAAATTTTGCCACTGATCTTGCAAAATAAGGGCAAACATACCGAGCGCAGTGTCGTGAATTTTTGTCAACCTTGCAACACCGATAATGGTATGGTCAACCATCTCTTGTGCAACGATTGCGATTTCTCGATCGTAGTCATTAAAGCAAATTCTACGAAGACGTTCGTGAGCCGTCCTCTCTTCATAGTGAAGCACTTTAAGATAGCGCTGTTCAACTGCATACTCTGAAAGATGTTGATGAAATTGGAGGATGAGGGGTTCATCTTCGGGACGTATGGGACGCATGAGAATACTGTGCCCCTGTGGGGTCACCAAAGCTCGAGCATATTGAGACGGATAGGGTCGGATAGCTGTTTGGGGATAGGTGTGTCCTGGAGGATGAAGGACAATACGTGCATCGAGAGCTACAATGCGCTCTGGGGAAAGAAAAATTGGATTGACATCACACTCTGCAATCTCCGTCCACTCGGTAACAAGACAGCTAAACCGCACCAGAATTGCTTCGAGAGCATGTAAGTCGACAGGCTTTTGCCCCCTTACACCTTGCAGAGCCCGATAGATCTTAGTTTGCTCCATCATTCTGGTGGCCAAAGTCCGATTCAATGGAGGAATCGCCAAGGAACGATCTTTGTAGATCTCAACCAGTTTTCCACCAGAACCAAAGAGAATTACAGGCCCAAAGTCTTGGTCCACAGAACTACCCAAGATCACTTCGTAGCCATCTACAAGGTTGATCATAGGTTGGACAGTGACACCTTGGAAATCTGTTTTAAGAAATTGGTCTTCAATAGATTTAGAGATCTCTTTAAAGGCATTTTTCACATCCATCTCGGTATGTAGATTCAATTTGACGCCACCAACGTCGCTTTTGTGTGTGATCGTTTGTGAACACAGCTTAACCACAACTGGAAACCCAATGGTACAAGCAAGTGAGGCAGCTTCATCAGCAGAGGAGGCAATCAAAGTCGTCACTGTTGGAATGTCATACGCTGCTAAAATCCGTTTTGACTCTTCTTCCGTCAAAAGCTCCCGTCGTTCTAGGCGAGCTTGGGCAATGAGGGCATGTACAGCTTGGTATCTTTTACGTGCAAGCTCAGGCGTATCGTCGGCAGGCATGGGATCTGGAACTTGGTAGATACTTTGAAGGTGATAGCTATAGCGCCACATCATAGCAAACGCCTTGCAAGCTGTGTCCGGATACAAGAACGTGGGGATGGAGGCATTTTTCAAAATTTGAGCTCCCTCATCCACAAGATCCCCTCCCATCCAGCTGGTCAAAAGAGGTTTGTTTTGCTTTGCCAACGGTAAAAGTAGTTGAGCAGTCCCCGTTGGATCAGTCATGTCTTGAGGAGTTAAGACGACGCAAACACCATCTGAATCTGGATTTTCGATAGCCACTTGCACTGCTTTAGCATAACGATCAGCTCCAGCATCACCCAACACATCAATCGGGTTGTTGTGACTCCACTGGGCTGGAAGAAACATATTGCAAGCTTCGATGATCGAAGAAGATAAAGGCGCTAGCTCCCCCCCGTGCTGAATCAGCGCGTCTGTGGCAATCACGCCGGGTCCCCCTGCATTTGTGACAATGGTCAGCTTAGGCCCTTTGGGAAGAGGTTGTTTAGCTAAGATCTCAGTGATACTGAAAAGCTCTTCGATGGTATCCACTCGTAAGATG
>JAGVDZ010000134.1 GCA_020058465.1 Parachlamydiales bacterium
AAATATAAGAGGCTGTTTTCAAGCGAGATGGAAGATCTCGCAGGAGGCCAAAGGGGAGAAAGAAGCGTTGTAAAAACGTCTCTTCCCCCCAAGTGGAGACAATATCCAGATCGCGGTGCAATTTGCGATATTGAAATCCATCATCTAGGACGATCACCTCCGCCCCTTCTTGCACAGCAAGACGGGCTAAAAGAAGTCGATTTTTACCGACATACACACGTGCCTCAGGGACCCTCTTTTGAAACAACAACGCTTCATCAGCAACCTCGCCATACCCTCTCGTCAAAATTGCAACTTTCCTGTACGGGATAATTTCTTCCACTAACCGGATCGTCAAAGGAGTCTTGCCTGTCCCCCCCGCTACAATATTGCCGATACTGACGACAGGCACCGTCACCCGATGCACTTGGCAAATTCTCCATCGATACAGTCGGTCCCGAACAATCAAAGCCAACCAATAGAGTTGGCTGAGAGGCCAGCAGGGCCAACAACGACGTTCTATCAGCCTTTGACCAAACTTAAGGCAATGAGACTTCCAGTTCATGAAACAGCAGTTTTTCTAAAAACTCAATCGCAATGTGAATGGCTGTCATGTGAGCTTCTTGGATACGATCAGAGTGAATGAATCCATCGACAATCCACTCTAAATCACACTGCCCTTTCAAGCCACCTCCACCCTTCCCAAGAAAAGCAACAGTTCTCATCTCCTGTCTCTTAGCCTCTTCAACAGCTCTGATGAGATTCAGCGAACGTCCACTCGTCGTCAACACAACAAGTAAATCACCTCGCCTACCATGGGCTTCCACACCACGTGCAAAGACTTCAGAAAAGCCCATGTCATTGGCAACACAAGTAAGATGCCCCGGATCCCCCAGCGCAATAGCCGAAAGAGCTTTTCTCTTTGTACGAAACTGACCTGACAATTCTTCAGCAAAATGCATCGCGTCACAAAGACTTCCCCCATTACCCGCGACTAAGATCTTTTTATCTTCACGATAAATAGCCACCATCGCTCTAGAGAACGCTTCGAGAAAGGCTAAACTCTCAGTCTTGCGCAAAAATGCAGAAGCAAGACACGCCTGCTCAACGGACTGTTGAATCCCCCATCTTAGATCTTCTAGTAAAGCAGTCTCTTGCGTCACGTTGGTGGAGTGTGCGCGCCCTCACTGTTTTCCTGCAAGGAAGACATTAGACCTCTTCAAAGGGGGGACTCGAGTAGACTTTGACAAGCTCTTGCGTAATCGGATGCTTGAAAGCAAGATGGGCTGCGTGTAAATGAATTGTCGAGTCCTCGAACGCAGCCTTAGCTCCATAGGTAACATCACCGACAATCGGATGTCCTTCAGCGGCAAATTGACTCCGAATCTGGTGGTAACGTCCCGTCTCAAGCTCAACTTCAACAAAGGTCGTATCAGGCATGTAATGTAGCACCTTGTAGGCAAGGCGTGCATGCTTGGCCCCCTCTGTTGTCGCGTCAACAACGAGCGCACGATGCTCACTCTTCACCAAATAGTGATCGAGTTTGCCCAGCTTGTAGGGCAAAAGCCCCTCCACTTCTGCCACATATACTCTTTGTATCTCCTGATTTCGAGACATCTCATTGAGACGCGAAAGGGCTTTCGAAGTTTTGGCAAAGAGGACCAGCCCACTGACAGGTCGATCGAGCCTGTGCACAGCATGGAGATAGACATCACCTGGCTTATTATACTTTTTCTTCATCCACCCTTTCACCTGCCTTTCTAAACTTCTAGGCTCTTGAGAAGTTGGCTGTGTCAACAAACCTGCCGGCTTGTTGGCTATAACCAAGTGATTGTCAGTGTAAAGAACTTCGACGTTGGCGAATCGCTTCATAAATCATCAATGTGGTGGCTGTCGCCACATTCAGTGAGTCGGCCTTCCCAAACATGGGAATGTTGACACTGAGATCTGCTTGTTCTCTCGAAAAAGAAGAGAGTCCGTACTGCTCTGTGCCCACAAGAAGCGCAACTTTTTGTGTTAAATCAACTTGTGTAAATTCTCTTTGTGCTTGCGGTTCTGTAGCTATCAAAAGGATCCCAGCCCCCTTCAATATAGGATAGAGCTCCTCCGAAGGAACCACGAAGACAGGTACTGTGAACAACGTGCCCACACTAGCTCTCACCACGTTCGGATTATAAATGTCCGTCGTCGGATCCGTAACAACGAGAGCATTCACCCCCCCCGCATCACACGAGCGGAGGATGGTGCCTAAATTTCCAGGCTTTTCGATCGCTTCAGCAACAACGAGTAAATCACATTCATTGTTGCTCAATAGCGATTTTAATGCTACTTTTCCTCGGGGCGTTTGTCTGCCTATAGCTAAGAGCCCGTCTGGACGATCTCGATAAGAGAGTTTGGAAAACACTTCCTTGGAACATTCATAAACTGGGGTCGAAGCTGCAATCTGCCGAATTAAATCGTCTTCATGACTGCCTAAGAATAGTGGAGGGGATACAAAAAGCAGCTCCAAAGATTGGCCTGCTTCAACAGCCCTCAAAAGTTCCCGATAGCCTTCGATCAGAAAGAGTTGGGTTTTGTTCCTCTCTCTTCTTTCTCGTAAATGAAGAGCCTGCTTCGCCTTGGGATTTTGAAGGCTTGTGATCTCTACACGGACCATAAGACTACCTTATACATTTTTGATATTTAGTATTAGACCTCCACCCAGGCCATCGATCCTGCTGGCAGACAAACTCCTGAAGGGGCGGTCTGCATGAGCTCTGTACTGAGACAAGCATGGGTAAACAAAGGGGTGAGAAGTTGTTCAAGCACAAGGGGGGTCCACCCAGGTGTATGGCAGGAAACTACCAAAAAGCCACTCGCCTCTTGAGGGGCCAAAATAGCTCGACACCCTTGAAGTAAGGGAATAAGATCCTCCTCAATTTGAAACACCTCACCTCGACTCCCGCGACCAAACGAAGGAGGATCGAGAATAATCGCATCATAGTAGCTTCGCCGCTTCAATTCTCTTCGGACAAACTTGAGCGCATCATCGACAATCCAACGGATAGATGCTTGACCCAATCCATTGAGGTCTGCATTTCTTTTCGCCCAAGCAACCATGCCCTTTGCTGCATCCAAGTGACAAACAACAGCTCCTGCTTGCGCCGCTGCGAGAGTGACCCCGCCAGAATAGGCAAACAAATTGAGCACCCGCATCTTAGCTCGAAGCCGACTTCGAACCTTATCCCAAACAACACGATGCTCAGGAAACAGTCCTATGTGACCAAAGTCGGTGGGAGCCACATGAAAACGAATTGCCCCCCATTCGACCTCCCATGCCTCAGGGATCTTCCCCTCCCATTTCCTGTCCCTCGAAAAGGAGGCATCTGAGGTGATCTTTGTCTGACGAGGCCAAAGCGCTACGGGGGCGGGCCTTTCCAGTACATAAGGGCCAAACTGTTCCCACTTTCTTCCCTCACCGCTATCCAAAAACTGGTAGTTCATCGGTAGACATCTCGATCTGGGTGAGCCAGCTTTCTCCAAAGGCCTAAAAGAGCCGTTTCAGCACTCCACGCAGAGATCTCAGACCGTTCTTGAACGGGCGCTTGGAATCTACGGATGACTGCCCAGTCGCCCCTTTTGGCAATCCCCACCACTACCGTTCCAACAGGAGAGTGTGCAGTCGCACCAGTCGGACCTGCGATCCCCGACACACCGATGGCAACATCGCAAGAAGTCAGAGCAAAAAGCCCCTCAAGCATGGCCGCAACGCAAGCCTCGCTCACAGCCCCCTTATCCCGCAACAAAGGAATGGAAACCTTGAGGAGGTCTATTTTAAGCTGGTTAGAATAGGCAACAATACCCCCTAAAAAAACAGCCGATACACCAGGCAAGGAGGCCAGGCGAGAAGCGATCAGTCCTCCAGAACAAGATTCGGCCAATGCTAAGGTCAAATGGCGCTCTTCAAGGATACGCACCAGCGCCTCTTCAATACGAGGATCGGGGAACCAGAATGTGGCAAACTTTTGTTGTATCTCGTGTTCTACTTCGTGAAGCGATCGATCCCCCCGCAAGACAAGAGAGAGAAAGTTCAATCGAGGATAGACACCCCACTCGAGCCACGGATAGCGCTGCTGCATCAGTTTCATCCAACCAATCAGCTCTACTTCCCGGTGGAAAGCGATCGATATGGTCATGCTATGGGAGACTTTCTTAGGAGACAACTCTATCAGCTGAACCAACACTTGCTCTACAAAAATGGTCTGCATCTCAATACTAGGGCCAGGAAGAGCCCAGATCTTTTTGCTGCCGATCGAAAGACACAAAGGTACAGCTGAGCCAAGCCGATTCGACAAAGGTTTGGACACACTTGTGCAAGGTAGATTTAACAGTGCTTGTCGCGTAACATCATCAGGTGTATCGCCAAGCCCTCCCGTGAGAAGGATCAGATCGACCCGTTTTAAGGCGGCAAGCAGAGCCTCTTGAATATCTCCAATCGAATCAGACACTGTCGTATGACGAGTCACCTGTATCCCCTGTTTCCAAAGGACTTGAGAAAGCCACCTTACATGAGAGTTGACTCTCTCTCCTCGAATGAGTTCTTGACCTATCGAAATCAATTCAATAAAAATATCTCGACTCATACCCATACGAAGTCATTGATGATATTGAGATCTTTCTCTGATTTGCAGTTCTTTGAGCCCTGGATGCTTGTGAATCCACCCTAAGCACTCTTTGCCGAGGCGTAAAGTATGGCAAAGAGGTCCTTGTGTAGGCACAACCAAGGGAGCTAGTACTGTCTCGCGACGCATCCAAGCGCGAAGATCGGTCAGCCATGCTCTTGTGCGAGATCGGGGATCTTGAAACGACTCGTAAATCGCACCTTTCACTTGATATACCTGAGGGTATGTCAACAAAAGCCCCCAAAAAATAGCTTGCTGCCCCATCGCCATGGGATAGATAGCGTGAGTCAGGTGAGAATAAATAAAGTGATGTATCTGCATTTGCAAGACGGGCTTTCTTATTTTCACCAAATGGCCTTGGCTGACTTCTTGGAGCCAAAGAGCTGAAGGATCATCCACTAAAGCTGCTGGAAAAAAAGTCCTCAGCCTAGCAGAGTCAGGTCCTTTAGACTGGATGATCTCTTTAGGCCAACGCTCTAGTTCATCGACATACAAAGAAGGGGCAACAAGCCGACCTCCGCTGAATCCGGCCAACGGATAAATCCAAAGAGGATCGAATTTTTGCATTAACTTGCACAGCTCCGAACCAGAACATAGAACAAAGTACTTGAGCCACTTTGAAGCTTGAAAAATCCCCTCTTGCTCCAAACTTGATACTTCAAGATTCAAGAGATTTCTCTCTTAAGACGGACTCGATAATTCATGACAATCAACCCCAATACACCCAAGCAAATCCAGGTATCGGCTAAATTGAAGATCGGCATCGAAACACCGCCAATTCCAATATGGATAAAGTCGACGACATAACCATTCCACCAGGAATCCAAAATGTTGCCAAACGCACCTGCAATAAGAAGGCTAAGAGAGATCTTCCTCGGTAAAGAAGTTTGAGCCCTATATCCGTAACAAAGCCCTAGGACAACCAACATTCGAAAGACCAAAAGCCAAAGACCCCACCCTTGCATCCAGCCAAACGCAACACCCCGATTCCCAACGTAGTTCAAACAAGTGTAAAATCCAGTGACTTGAATCAGGGAAACGCCCCCAAATGGGTACGGCGCTGCAAAATCGATCGGAGAGACCGCTGAAGCTACCACCCACTTGGTTACAAGATCTAGTATAAGAGCCAGACAAGCAATCATCAACGGAATCAAATGAGCCCCTTTTCCATCTTTTCTTGCGCTTTGACAGTCGTCGTTGCGTAGGGGAGGGCCTCGAGACGCTTCAAAGGAATTACCTCACCGCTAATATCACAGATCCCGTAAGTCCTCTCCTGGATTTTTTCCAAAGCTCGATCAATTTGCCGAAGCATAGCAAACTCTTTGTCTGTCACTCTCAAGTGAACGCTTCGAACAAAGTCATCTGTCCCTTCATCTGCAGAGTGTTGTGAGTATCCCTTTGATTCATCAGGGGTTGAAACCTCTTTTTTGGATCCTTCGATCACTTTAGTCAACTCAAGCTTCATCGCTTCCAGCCGTTTCTGGAAGTAGCTAATTTGCTCATCAGTTAATGACATAGACACCTATTTTTCTTCGATAATAATACCAAGCGCAAGAAACACTTAAGCATTTGAAGCCAGGTCATAAGCACACTGAGCCATAGGCCGATTCCGGCGGATGCCCAATGATTTTTCAGACTTGGTCTTATACGGAAGTCGATCGGTCAAGCATCAGCTCAACAAACTGCCGACCCCAGCACATTCTTCGCAGCAGAAGCCTCTTCTCCAATCGATTGGATCGCATCAATGAGCTCCTGAAGCTCTTGAAACCGCTTATACACGCAAGCAAACCGGATATAGGCCACAACATCTGTTTTTTGCAAGCGTGCCATCACCATATCTCCAAGCTGCTGACTTTCAATCTCTCGAATTCCCCTTCCTAGGAGGTCTGCCTTAATTGCATGCGCAAGATCTCTTACCTGGTCATGGCTAATCCGAGTATAACGGCAGGCTGCATCTAAACCCCGGATCAGTTTATCTTCACAAAAATCTTGGTAAGTGCCGTCTCTTTTTTTCACCTGTAGGCTAATATCGATCGTTTCAAAGGTGGTGAACCGTACTCCACAGCAACCACATTCCCTACGGCGGCGAATCGCATTGTCCATAGCTTCTCTAGAATCAGTGACCTTGAGATCACGATCGCCACAAAAAGGACATTTCATACAGCCCTCCCGATCTTCCACTTTTGATAAAGAGAAAAGATAGCCACAGGTGTCAGAAGCAGTCCATTGCCCAACACAATCAGACAAGCATAGCGCCAATGCCCTCCAACGTCGATCGTGTCCGGAGGGAATAGACTGATAAAAAAAGTTAAAAGACAACCAAACAATCCCACCGAACAAGTTAAGGTCCTAAACCCCGACGGAATTTTGTAGACACCTCGAACGGCCTTAGGGCGCCCCAATTTCAAAGCAGCTAAAAAAAGCAACATATACATCAGGAGATATAAGCCCGTGCTCAAAGCCGTCAAAAACCAGTAAAAAGCGTTGATCGTAGGCATCAACATAAACACTAAACAAAGAAGAGATACAAACAACGCCTGCATCCACAAAATTCTCACTGGCACATCCAGATGATTCCGTTTCATCAACCAGCCTGGGAAAAACCCTTCCTGCGCAGCCTGTAAAAGACCCTTAGCAGGCGAAATGACCCAATTAATCATGTTCCCTATGCTGCCGACAACAATCAGCCCCCCAAACAGAGGTAGCCAACCATCAAACCCCAGAGTGGCAAGAAAGTGGGAAAAAATCTGCATGATACCATCGACTAAACGAATCTCGTCACGAGATAACCCAACGGCAATGCTCAATGATCCCAAAATCATGGTCCCCAAGAGAAGTCCAATGGAAATAGCCAAAGCTCTAGGAAAGTTTTTTTGAGGATTTTGAATGTCTGTCACATGGACACCGGCCAACTCCATACCGACATACGAAGCAATGATCGCGATCAGAGAAACCCAACTTTCTGAAGATGAGATACTTGGAACCATAGCTCTAGCGTCAAAGGAGATCGCTATAGGATGACCCTGCATCACCCAAGTCGCCCCAAGGCCAATCAAAATGACCATGGGCACCAGGGTCCCTAAGATAGTACAAATACTATTGACTTTCGAAGAGATCCGAAGACCCCGGCTACCTAGAAAAGTCAACCCCCAAAACACGGCCAAGATGAGAGCCACCAAAAAGAGTTGGTTTTCAGCCCAATCAGGACGAACCAAATAGGCCGCTGTGCCGGCGATGAATGAGAGCATCGTCGGATACCATACGATCGTATTGATCCACTGGAGCCAAACCGCCAAAAAGCCAAACTGGCCCCCAAAAGCATGACGGACCCACGGGAACACCCCCCCCTCTTCAGGGTATCGGGAAGCTAACTCCGCCGCAACCATCGACACAGGAATGAGGAAAAGGATGGCACCCAAAAGAAAGAAAAAAATCAAGTGACTTCCAAAGAGAGCCGTTGCCGGCAGGTTACGAATGCTATCGATGGCGGCGACAATCAACAAGACCAGTGAAAATAGAGAAAGCTTTTCTCTCATAATTACCCGAGGCCGGAATTTTATCCTAGTTGCTCTTTTCTCAACAAGGAAGGTCTTGCAATCATACTCTAGAAAATGGTACAAGGGTGAACTCCTTATACCCCCTCTTGAGGTGTCATCATGCGTTCTTTTTGCCTATTCTTTCTGCTCTTTACCGGCTTAGTGCATGCAAGCGTGGAGGGGAAGGTGGTGGAGTCGGTCGATACTCTCGTTGCTACCTACCCTGAGATTCTCTGGTTAAGTGAGGCAGGTGAGAGAGCCACCCAAGAGGGGATTGCGACCTCTGAAGAGCTCTTACCTTCTCAGCGTCTCTTTGGCCATAAAGAGATTGAATTTGACCGCACCCTCATGACCCTACGTGCTCTTCATCTTTTCTTAGAGGGCGGAGATCAAGCCTATGCTCTTTTAACGCAAGATCAACCAGAGTCGGTCCGTCTTTCACGTAATGCCTTCGACAAAATTCATTCTACCGGAGTCTTGCTCCTCTATTCGGGACACCAATCCCTTTCCCCTATCCTGATGAAACAGACAATGGAGACTGCTCTAATTTTGGGAGACCTCGGGAAGACAAATGAAGCTCGACGGTTGTTAGCTGTTCATCAAGTATCTGCTCCTGATCATGATGACTTTCTCGATGGAGCCCTCCAAGTCCTCGCCAATCATCCAGAGCTCTGCCCCTCCTTCCTCTCCCTCCCCCCAGAGGGACGCCAACTCATCTTGAGAAGTACCCACCTGGCCCATTACGGCCATATCACCCACATCGAGGGAGGTCTTTCTATGTTCCATCACCTCGAGGTGAAGGCCCCCATCCCACTTTGTGATCTCTTGTTTGACCTCTTCATTCATACGTGTGATGTCGCAGGAGCTCTCGGCCATGTGAATCCACGCTCTTCTTTGACCTACACAGAGCCGACCCATAAAGCCATGGACGCTATGCATGATGCTGTGCTGTCGTTTGCCAAAAAGTCTGCAACCGCAAAATCGGCTCTTGAAGCTTACCTAACCAAACGGGCAGCCTGGCTTGGATTTGATCCCTCTTCCCAAGAGGGACGTATTTTAACTCGTGTAGGCACTATGCTCCGCTTGACAACTCTGGAGGAGGGGGCAGCTCTCAGGCAAGGTTGGGAGCTGCTTTCTTCCAAGGATCGAGACCTCATCACAGGCTACTTTGATCCACTTGCCTCCTCTTCCATTGTGCGCACACCCACCTATGTGCCAGCCCTCTTGGTGAACCTCGCCAATCATCCTACCCTTGGTGCAACTAAGATAGAGCGTCTGGCTAAGGTAGTGAACCTAGGCCTTCCCTTCGTAGCCAAGGTCCTCGAACAACATAGCCAAGCCCTACAGCAGGACCCGACAAGGGGGGATGTGCCTCTCTGCTTCAACCACGTAGCAGGCCAGGTCAAACAAGACCCATCGCTACTAGCCCACACTTTTCTCATCGACACAGCTAACCATATCGTAGTCATTACCCCTCCATGTACCAAGTCAACCGAGACTATCGAGTAGGCGCAGTTCTCCTAGCTGCCGGTGAAGGGCGCCGCTTTGGAGCCTCTCATCCTAAACAATTCCAAAGCTTAGCAGGGAGGGCTGTCTTTGAGTACAGCCTCGAGGTCTTGGTCAACTCTCCTTGGATCGACCAAGTCAATTTAGTCCTCCCCCCCTCCTATATACCCGAGCTCTCCAATGTCTCACCCAAGGTGAAGTTTGTCGAGGGGGGGGCGACAAGACAACGCTCTTCCTACCTTGGCCTCTCCCATTTTGATCCTTGGCCCGATTTCGTCTTGATCCACGATGCTGTGCGCCCCTTCCTCACTGACGATTTAATTAAACAAAACCTCGTAGCGGCTTTTCAATACGGGGCTGTGAATACCTGTATTTCTTGCGAAGACACCCTTGTCGTAACAGAGGATGGCGACCACATTCTCCACATTCCTCCAAGGAATCAATTTCTAAGAGGACAAACCCCTCAAACCTTTCGTTACGCCCTAATCAAAGAAGCTCATGAAAGGGCCCCCTCGGCACTCCTTGTCACCTGCACAGATGACTGTAGTCTGGTCTTAGCTCTTGGTTATCCTGTGAACATCGTGCAAGGAGCTACGACAAATTTGAAAATCACAACCCCCTTTGACTTATCTCTTGCAGAACACCTAGTTGAACGCTCCCTCGGAGCTGTATGACACTCAGCTGGGCCGATTTGTTAAGCCTTCCCCCAAACTCGTCCCGTATCGCAGTGATGGACAAAGCCTGCCAGCTGCTTCACTATCCTCAAAAGGCCTACCCTACAATCCATGTAGCGGGCACCAATGGGAAGGGCTCTGTCGCCACCAAAATAGCCAAAACCTTTCAATGCGCCGGCTACCGAGTAGGCCTTTACACCTCACCTCATCTCCTATCCCCTAATGAGAGGATCCAAATCAACGGTACTCCCATCGGCGATCTCCACCTCACGCGGCACCTACCACCCCACCTTACCTTTTTCGAAGCCATGACCCTTCTTGCCTTTCTTTATTTTCAGGAACAAAAAGTGGACATTGCCGTCATCGAAGTCGGCCTTGGCGGGCGTCTCGATGCTACAAATGTCATCGCACCACTGCTGTCCATTATCACTTCAATCGGCTTTGATCACAAAGAACGTCTCGGATCTACTCTACACGAAATCGCTCTGGAAAAATATGGCATTGCCAAACCCAAAATCCCCCTCATCATCGGCCCTACCGTCCCTTCTATCCCACAACCAGATACACCCATATACTCGGTGCCTCCTACTTCATCTTGCCTCTACGACGACGAAAATCAAGCTATCGCAGAGTTGGCTCTCCGACATCTTAGCCTATCTTTTTCACTCCCCTTATCGGCCATCCAATCAGGATTGCTCGTCAAGCCGAAAGGGCGCCTCGAGCGTCTTGCTCAACACACGCCTCCCCTTTATTTTGACGCAGCCCATAACCCTCCCGCTTTCAAAGCCTTAATCCGTGCCCTTACCTTCTTGCACCCTAATACTCAAATGCACTGGATCCTCGCCCTATCGAAAGACAAGGAGATTACGGAATGTGCCAAGATCATCTCCCCTCATGCAGCCTCCATTCGTCTACCGCACATCCCCCACCCAAGAGTGGCCCCTCCTTCAACACTTGCCTCATTGTTATTACAGAGCCATATTGATGACACCTACGCAGATGCCTACGCCGCCTTGTCCAACATGCCTCCGTCTGATATCATCCTTGTCACCGGTTCTTTCTTCATTCTGAAAGAAGCTTATCTTTGCCACTTCCGAAGAGAGTCTACACAGATGAACTCAAAAGTTGGTTTTTGACAGTGTTGGCGGCGATTGGTATTCAACTTCCCACAAAACTAGATCCTTCGCATATCAGCCAATCGACAAAATGACCAATTCCTTCTTCTAATGAAATACGAGGGCTGTACCCTAGCCTCGTTCGACTGTAGGTCAAGTCAGCGTGAGTCGATAGGACCTCGCCTGGTTGCATTGGACCCAGCTCAATTTTCGCCTTACGCCCTAGACGCATCTCTAAAAGCTCGACCAACTGTAGCACCGAGTAAGGTCGATCGTGACCCAAGTTACAAAGATCAAGCCTAAAATCAGCGACTAAAGCCCTTTCGATCCCATCTACTATATCATCAATATAGGTGAAATCTCTCTTCATCCTCCCTTCATGATGCAGTAAGAGCGGCTTCCCCTCCAAAATCGAGCGAGCAAAATGATAGTAGGCCATGTCAGGACGGCCCCAGGGGCCATACACTGTAAAAAATCGAAGCCCTATCGAAGGCAGCTGATATAAGTGGTGATATGTGTAAGCCATCAGCTCCCCTGCTTTTTTAGTCATCCCATAGACGTTAGTTGGCCTTTCAGTGGCATGATGCTCTGCAAAGGGGATCGATGTATTGCCACCATAGACAGATGAAGAAGAAGCATAGACAAGACGAGATCCAGGCATGGTGGCCAGGAGTTCAAAAAGGGCGATACTCCCCTGGATATTCGCTCGAACATATTCCTGGGGCGCTTGCAGAGCATGCCGCACACCCGCCTGGGCAGCTAAGTGCACAACATGCAAGATCCCCTCTTTCTCCAAGAGTCTTCTACAGGCACCTACTTCTAAAAGGTCTTTTTCTATCACATCCACACCTAAATCTCTTAAAATCTGGGCCCTTCTCCGTTTTAGACGAGGATCATAATAGGGGTGAAAGTTGTCGATACCGAATACCTTGACGTTCTGTCTAACTAAAGAACTGGCAAGATGGAACCCAATAAATCCCGCAATACCAGTGATAAAGACCGA
>JAGVDZ010000039.1 GCA_020058465.1 Parachlamydiales bacterium
ATTTTCAAAGCCGAGGGCAGGTTTTTAGATGCCTTGGTAAGGAAGATCGGAAGATTGAAGAGGCTCTAGTAGGGATTTATCAAACTTGTAAATTACCCTATGTTACTGAGACAGACTTTATTACAATGCAATTAGCCAACCAGGCCTGTCGAGAGGTTGGCGCTCAAACTCTCTTTCAAAGCACCGGTTTAGACGATCTTCGATTCCATGATTTTTACCCTTCGAATGACCCAAGGCGTTGTGAGAGTGAGTCTTGGTTAATTCCAAGGGTCAGAGGCATGATCCTAGTAGACCGAGTGAGAGCTCATATGCAATCTGAAGGTAGTAAAGAAAAAATTTGGATCGACGAGTTGGTACAAGCTTATGAAAGGCTTCAGAATGGACGTCCCCATGGGGAAAGGGGCCATGATAGTACCTATATTCGCTATATAGTCCAATATGGGTCATATTTGTAATATGAAATTATTCATATTTAAATAAACAATAATTACTTAAATAGTATATAATAATTTACGTAATAGATATGTTATTATTATGAATGTGATATCTAGCCCAAGTAGTCGCCCTGGTTGGAATCCACCTGAGATCATGAGTCAAAATCAGCCTACCGTAGCTCCTCGGGACAGCCAAACGTTAGATGATATTTCTCTTGGAACCGACTTTTTAGCCCTTTTTCGCAATACAATTCGAGCCACAGGGACTACCTATTTTGGATCTGGCATGCCCCAGTATCTTGGCTTTGCTATGACTCCAGTGACTCTTGTGACTGCAGGCTTTGATTTGCATCGGGCTAGGTTGGGGGCTGCCATGGCGTCTGCCATGGAGGATTCAGAGACGCTGCGATATGAGCAGACCAGGATGGTTTCATCGGTCTCTGTGATCGGTGGGACTACACTGAGCGGGGTCTCTGCAGTGGTTCGTGGCACAGCTTCGTTAACTTTAGGATTTGTCTCCGATAGCTTTTTCATCGTGGCCTCTTTAATAGCTATAGCCCGCTCCATCGTCTCGCTGTGGTGTTCTTTTAAGATGTATTGGCAACTACGCACTTTGGATGAAAACGCATTGAAATATCTAGACGGCGAGCTATTTTCTCATACTTGTAAGCGGGCTTGGACAGCTCAGCTCACTGTTACTGTTCAGGACGAAATGACCAAATCTCTTCTATCCTTGGAGAGGAAAACTTCTAGGAAAGCAGCTGAGCTCTGTAGCCAAGTGCCAGAGCTTTTAGCGCGACATCAAAAAGGGGAGGATGTTTCGACAGAGATTCGAGAGCTCCTTACAAAAATTCGAAAAGAAGGGCTTAAGAAGATGGGTATTTATCTCTTAACGCTTCTGTTGACTGTCACCATTTTTACAGCCATGTGCATGAGCAGCTTTTTAGGCCTTGGCTCGGTTGCAACGTTTCTTTTCTTAGGAGCTTCGATCGTGAACTTTACCTCAGGTCTACAAACTCTATTGCGTGCAGTGATCAACGATCTTGGCATGCATGTGCCTGCCATCCGTCTCAGACGGTAAAACCTTTCTCAAGGTCTTGGGTGATATTTTGTAAACGCCTGGTGCATGTAGGTGTCATCAATGTGCGTATACCGTTCTGTGGTCGCAATATTTTCGTGACCTAACATCTCTTGAATCAGACGTAAGTCAGCCCCATTGGTTAACAGATGACTGGCGAAACAGTGGCGGAGTGTGTGGGGAGACAAAGGTTTTGTAATGCCTGCTTTTTTTGCATAACCTTGGATCTTTTTCCAGATTGTTTCTCTTCGGAGGGGCTTGTCCTTACGAGAGAGGAAAAGGGGTGCCTTAGGATGGCTTGTCAATGGGCGATGGTGGAGCAGATAGTGATCGATCGCCTTGAGCGCTTCTTGTCCAACTGGAACCATCCTCTCCTTGTTGCCTTTACCGAGAACCTTGATTTGTCCCCCATAAAACGAGCTTAGAGTGAGCCCACAGAGCTCTGAGACTCGGATCCCTGTTGCATAGAGAAGTTCAAAAATGGCCCGGTCACGAGCCCCTAGAGGAGTGGTGATCTCAATTGATTGAAGGAGGCGATCGACCTCGTCGGGGGTCAAAATTTCTGGGATGAGCTGCCACACCTTGGGAGTCTCTAGGTAAATGGCAAGATCATAGTCGACCAACGCCTCTCGAAGGAGAAATCGAAAAAACACTTTCAAAGAGATGATATGGCGAGCCATGGTTGAGGTGGCATAGCCTTGTTGCTGTAGACTTTGCAAATGTTGGTACACTCTTTTTTCTCTACATTCGGTGAGGTCGGAAAGGGGACAAGTCAACAAAAAAGCTGTGATATCTCGTCGGTAGGCTTGGAGCGTGTTGGTAGAAAGTCCCTTTTCTGAGGCAAGGTAGTGGAGAAATAGGGTTAGGTAGGGGAGGGGCAGGTCTTTTTGACTCACACTGAATCCTAATACCAATCGCAATGATAAATCTCTTTGCTAAAAAAACAAACCCCGTCCTATGGGTCATAGTAGATGACTTGGAATCAATGGGGACTATTTCTGGCTCTTGGGGTGAGCGCTTCTGGGTGTGGCCGGATGCTCGATATGGCACCCCAGTCGCCAGCCTCGTTTTGGGAGCCCGGTCTTGGAGTGACCACTCTTTGGGACCGTTTAGATCAAGAGGTGCAAGGAGACCATCATCTTGTCGATACAGGTCCTTTATCTCTTTTCGAACTTGTCGACTATGCCCTACAACATAGCCCCGTAACGAAGCAAAGCTGGATGGAAGCTCGCAAGCAGCTTGCCGCTTATGGAGAAAGTCTTTCTGCCAATTATCCTGAATTAACTTTGTCATCGCAATTCTCCAGGCAAAAGGGGACCTTCGTCGAGGGGGGGGGGGCTGTTTCTTACTACTCGACGGTCATAGGTCCTGATGTTAATTTGAGCTATACTTTTTGGGACTTTGGCCGAAGATCATTACAACAAAAGACGGCTCTTTATTCTTTTTATGCCGCCGGTTATCAACACAATTCTCAAATTGAAGGGCTCTTGCAGCAAGTCCTTAAAAATTATTACGATTTTGTCTATTCCATGCATCTGACAGAGGCTAAAAGAGAAGATGTCTATAGCTCTAAAAAAATGTTGGAAGCAGCCAATATCAAATGGGCCTCAGGGATTGTTTCCTTGTCCGACGTGATGCAGGCGAGAAGTCAATACCTTCAGACCAAAATTGGCTTAACCAAGCAAGAGATTGTTCAAGAAACTGAAAAAGCTGCACTTGCCGAAACAGTAGGACTGCCTGCCTACTTGGATTTTGAAGTGGTCCCTTTTAAAGAGCCTAAGCGTCCTTGGAGACCTTCGAAGGAGCTCGATCATTGGATTCAAACAGCTCTGCATCAAAGATCTGATCTTCTATCCAAGATGTCGATATGGCAAAGTCAAATCAAACAGGCGGAAGAAAAACGGGCTGAGTATGGACCTACTTTGACTGGCAATCTGCAGTCGGGCAAGTATTGGTTTAACCAGGGAGCGGAGGAGACAACGGTGCATTGGTCGGCAGAGGTGAAGCTGTCTTGGTCTTTATTTGATGGATTTTCAAAGCGCTATGCTCTTCAGAAGGCGCAAGAGGAGGCCATCGGGCGAAAATTGGATGTGGATCAAACCTGGCTTCAGGTGACACAAGAGGTGACGGTGGCCTATAAGAAACTGCAAAGAGCAGACGAAATTTTGTTTGAAGCTAGAGAATGTGTCAAAGCCTCTGAAGTGGAGTTTGAAGCAGCTCTTCTTAAGTATCAGGAGGGTGTGCAGTCGATTTTGGATCTCATTTCGGCGCAAAAGACGCTAGCAGATGCAAGGGCTTTGAAGAGTTCGGCGCTGCGAGATGGCTACGCAGCCTGGACAGATCTTCTACACGCTGTCGGGGCTTTGAGTGGCTGTGAGGGGAGGGATCTATGTGGAGCGATCGATTCGTAGGCATGATTGCCGTGATCATACCAAAGATCAAAAATAACGTGCAGTTTGGCAGAGCCAAAGCGTCGATTTGTCGGCAGCTTTCCCGCTGGCCAAACTGCACGTTATTTTTGATCTTTGGTATCAGTTGTTGCTTGACGTTGACGGGATGTCATCGAAAGGAGGTAAAAGTGCCACCCAAGATCTATCCTGTCAAAACAACGAAAGTGACACTGACAAGTGTACCACGCAAGATTGAAGCCATTGGTCATGTCACATCGATCGTATCGGTCGCTTTAAAAGCACAAGTAGAGGGGGAGCTGAAAGAAGTGTATTTCCAGCCGGGTCAAGAGGTAGAAGAAGGAGACCCCCTTTTTTTGATCGACCCCAGACCCTACGAAGCTGTCGTCCTAGAATCCAGGGGCAAAATCGATGAGATCGAGGCGAAATTGGCCCTCTCATTGGAGAAAGTGGGACGCTACCGCTCCTTAGTAGAACAAGACTTTTTTGCTGAAATTGACTACGAAAAGCTACAGATGGACGTAGCGACTTATCAAGCAGAGTTAGTTCAGGCTCAAGGAGCTCTTCAGAAGGCAGAAGTGGATTTAGATCATTGCACGATCAAAGCGCCGATCACAGGGATGATGGGTGTGTTGGATCTGGATCGTGGTAACGTGGTGGGGGATCAGACCCTCTCTCTGCTGAATCAAATGGATCCGATTCGAGTGGACTTATTTGTGCCAGAGTATCAGATCTCTTCTCTTTTAAGATGTCAGCCTACACAGGTAAATACCTATTTTGATCGGGCAAAGAAAGAGGGGAAACAAGAGGGGTGGGTCAAGGTGGTCGATAATCAGGTCAACGAGAAAACGGGGATGGTGAAGGTACAAGCCCACTTTCCCAATCCAAGTAGGATCCTTTGGCCCGGGCAGTTTGTCTATGCCGATGTTGTAATTGGGATGTATACAAATGTTTTGGTCCTCCCTTTTCAGGCGATACAGCTCACACAACAAGAGCCGATTGTCTATGTGGTACAAGATCAGAAAGTGGCTATTTACAAGGTACAACTAGGGCCCCGTGTAGGGGATCTACAAATCATAGAAAAGGGACTTTCGGACCAAGATGAGGTGGTCTTGGAGGGGGGGATGAACTTGCCAAAAGGGGCTAAAATTCGGCGGGTGTCATGAACTTGACGAAGATGTTCATTGAGCGTCCTGTGATGACAACCCTCTTGATGGTGTCTTTGTGTTTATTTGGAGGGCTTTCTTATGTGTACTTGCCCGTCAGTGACCTGCCTAATGTCGATTTGCCC